>CADCVT010000356.1 GCA_902806215.1 uncultured Solirubrobacteraceae bacterium
AGGTCTGCGAGCAGGCCGACCCCGACTGCCCGGCCGAGCCGATGGAGGCCGAGAACCCGCTCTTCATCCTCTACACGTCGGGCTCGACCGCCAAGCCCAAGGGCATCCTGCACACGACCGGCGGCTACCTGACCGGCGCCGCGTGGACGACGAGGAACGTCTTCGACCTGCGGCCGGACGAGGACGTCTACTGGTGCTCGGCCGACGTCGGCTGGATCACCGGGCACTCGTACATCGTCTACGGGCCGCTGCTCTCAGGCGTGACGAGCGTCATGTACGAGGGCGCGCCCGACTACCCGGACAAGGACATCTGGTGGTCGCTGTGCGAGCGCTACGGCGTGACGGTCTTCTACACCGCGCCGACCGCGATCCGCTCGTGCATGAAGTGGGGCGAGGAGTACCCGGAGAAGCACGACCTCGACAGGTTGCGCCTGCTCGGGACCGTCGGCGAGCCGATCAACCCGAAGGCGTGGCTGTGGTACCGGGAGGTCATCGGCGGCGGCACGACGCCGGTCGTCGACACGTGGTGGCAGACCGAGACCGGCGCGATCATGGTCACGACGCTGCCGGGTGCGCAGGCGATGAAGCCGGGGATCGCGGGCAAGCCGCTGCCGGGCGTCATCGCGCGGGTGGTCGACGAGGACGGCAACGACGTCGCGCCGGGCGAGCCGGGGCTGCTCGTGCTCAAGCACCCGTGGCCGTCGATGCTGCGCACGCTGTACCGCGAGGACGACCGGTTCATCGAGACGTACTTCTCGAAGCTCGGCCGCGAGACGTACGTCGTCGGCGACGCCGCGCGGGTCGACGAGGACGGTTACATCTCGATCGTGGGACGCATCGACGACGTGCTCAACGTGAGCGGGCACCGCATGTCGACCGCCGAGATCGAGTCGGCGATCGTCTCGCACCCCGACGTCGCCGAGGCCGCGGTCATCGGGCAGGCCGACGAGGACACCGGGCAGTCGGTCGCGGCGTTCGTGTCCCTGAAGGGCGACCGCGACGGCGACGACGAGCTCGTCGCGTCGATCCGCGAGCACGTCGCGCAGCGCATCGGCAAGCTCGCGCGGCCGAAGCGGATCATCTGGGCCGACGACCTGCCCAAGACCCGCAGCGGGAAGATCATGCGGCGGCTGCTGCGCGACATCGCCGAGGGCCGCGAGCTCGGCGACGTCACGACCCTGCGCGACCCGAACGTGATGGACCAGCTCTCCGGGCGCGTGAAGGAGCTTCAGTCGACGGAGGAGTGAGGCGCGACCGCTAGCGCAGGCGCGCGGCGAAGGCGACGGCGTCCTCGGCCGAGCCGTCGCGGCGCCGGCGGTGGACGTACTCGCGGCGCTCGAGCTCTTCGCAGTGCTCGGGGTACCAGCCGGAGAGGAAGTCGGGATAGCCGCTCGCGATGCCGCGCTCGTCGGTGCTGCCGGGCATGAGCTCGACGAGGACGGCGAAGCTGACGAGCGCCCCGGGCTGGGCGAGCGCCATGGCCCGCTGGAGGACCTCGGGCGGGATGTGCCCGATGCCGAGCGCGGCGACGGCGACGATCGAGGTCAACCTGTGCGCCCGGGCGGGCTGCTGCTCGCTGTCGCTCCAGGTGAGCAGGTCGGCGACGAGGTAGTCGTCGTAGACGCCGGGACGGTCGCGCTCGGCGGCGCGCTCGGCGGCGGGCTCGCGGTCGAGGCCGACGAGGTAGCCGACGCCGGTGTCTCGGAGCGCCGCGCCGGAGATGCCGTTGCCGGCCCCGAGGTCGAGCACGCGCTCGACGGCCGGGTCGAGCCCCTGAGCGCGCAGCGTCCGGCCGTACAGCCCGACGACCTCGGTGACGGTGTCCATCCCGAGCTCCTCGTAGAACACCCGCTCGTAGAGCCCAGGCACCGTGTACATCGCGTCGTAGTCGTGGAAGCCGATGCGCCGCCGGGCGTCCGGAGGCCCGAACTCGATCCACGTCTCGTCGGGCGACAGCTCCACCGCCCCAAGCTCCGCCTGACCCACGCGCGCTCTCTGTCCGTCGGAAGGTGCCATCGAACGCCGTAGCCTGCCGACACGAGCACGCCGAGTCGAGCGCCGCCCGAACCTTGGGGGACTGTCCCCTCACAAACCTAGGGGGACTGTCCCCTCACATGCGTGTTCTGTGACAGGCGAAACGCCTGCTCGCGACCGCGATCGGGTGCGGGGACTGTCCCCCCATACGGGTGTTTCTCCGCAGTTCGTGGAGGGCCCTTGTGCGGGGACTGTCCCCGCACAAGGGGCTTGTGCGGGGACTGTCCCCGCCCGAACGCGATCGCGGTGCCGCGGCGCTGGGTGAGCGCGACGCGCGTCGATGGGTGGCTCGGCCCCGCTTGGGGCGCGCCCGGGCGCTAGTGCGCGACGTCTTGGCCCGCGGACTCCCACACCTGGCGGGGTGGGCGCGCGGGCATGCGGGCTCGGATGACGACGACGCCGTGGTGCTGGGCTCGCGTGTCGGCGGCGTTGCTGACGACGTCGGCCTCGAGGCCGGCGGCCCGGAGGGCGGAGACCGCGAAGGTCGCGTCGCGGCCGGCGGGGCACGAGACGAGGAGGAAGCCACACGGGCGCAGGCCGTCGACGGCGGCCGCGACGATGCGGTCGAGCGGCGCTGGAGCGTCGTCCTCGGTGTGCGCGGAGCCGTCGACGCCACAGACGATCACGTCGAACCGCCGGCCCGCGAGCGCCGCCTCGATGTTCGCGGACAACGTCTTGACCCGGACCCCGTTGAGTCGCGCATTCAGGCGGATCGACAGCCGGGCCGCGAGCGACCCGTCGAGCGCGGTGACGCTCCGCGCCCCGCGCTTCGCAGCGGTGATCGCGAGAAGACCGGTCCCCGAGCCCACGTCGAGCACCGAGGCCCGCCGCGGCAGCGTCTCGCGCCGGAGCGCGTCGGCCACGCAGGCCGCGCAGCCGCTCGGGGCGGCGACACCGGGAAGGGACACGTGCTTCATCGAAGCGGGTATCTATCCCCGTCGACCCTCGTGCAAACGACCGCACGGGTCGCGACCGGAGGAACTGTCCTGAAGCCACTGCCCTTGTCCTACATCCTGCCCCTACGGTGGACCGACGACGCCGAGCTCGACGACCTGACCGCCTATCTGGGCGGGCTCGCGCCGCTCGTGGACGAGGTCATCGTCGTCGACGGATCGCCGGAGCCGCTCTTCGCGACGCACCGCGACGCGTGGTCGAGGCACGTCACGCATGTCGCGCCCGACCCGCGGCTCGACTTCGTCATGGGCAAGGTCAACGGCGTCGACACCGGCGTGCGCATGGCGCGGAACGAGGGCGTGATCATCGCCGACGACGACGTGCGGTACGGCCGGCCCGAGCTCGCGCAGATGGTCGAAGCGCTCGAGCGCTCGCACCTGGTCCGCCCGCACAACGTCTTCGCGCCGCGCCCCTGGCACGCGCGCTGGGACACCGGCCGCATCCTGCTCAACCGCGCCGTCAACGGCGACTACCCCGGCACCCTCGGGGTGCGCGCCTCGTGCTACCGCGCGATCGACGGCTACGACGGCGACGTCATGTTCGAGAACCTCGAGCTCATCCGCAGCGTCGAGGCTGCCGGCGGCGTCGTGACGACCGCCTTCGACATCCTCGTCGAGCGCCGCCCGCCGACGACGAGCCACTTCCTCGGGCAGCGC
This sequence comes from uncultured Solirubrobacteraceae bacterium, assembly GCA_902806215.1. Lineage (GTDB taxonomy): Bacteria > Actinomycetota > Thermoleophilia > Solirubrobacterales > Solirubrobacteraceae > CADCVT01. The sequence goes on from CADCVT010000356.1 coordinate 3,645, forward strand.
GTTCGCCAGGCGTACGACGACTTCACGCTGCCGCCGCGCATGGCGCTGTTCCTGTCGGTCGCGCCCGCGGTGGCCCTCGCGGCGGTCAAGCGCAGACCGCAGCTCATCGTCGCCGGAGCGGCCGCCGCCGTCGCCGTCGCCGAGCGCGGCCGGCGCCGCGCCGGAGCAGCGCGCGCGTTCGAGCGCTTCGCCGCGCTCGCCGCTCCGCTGTGGGTCTCCGAGCGCGCGGTCACCGCCTGGCTCGCCGTCGGCCAGCGCCTCTTCCGCGGCGGGACGACCTACGGCGAGACGACGATCGCGCGATCCGCGACGCCGCCGCGCGAGCTTCGCGCGCGCCTCGCCGGGCTTGCCCCGCCGCTCACCCCGCTGCAGGCGACCGACCCTGTCAAGGCAGACCGAGAGGCCGTCGCCGCATGACCGAGCACGACCCGACCGCGTACGGCAAGGGCGTCAGCGCGGACTACGACGCGTTCTACGCCCAGCTGCCGGAGACCGACGAGGCGATCGCGTGCCTGGCCGAGCTGGCCGGCGGCGGCGACGTCCTCGAGCTCGGCATCGGCACCGGCCGCCTCGCGCTCGGGCTCGTCGAGCGCGGTCCGCACGTGGCCGGCATCGAGGGCTCCGACGCGATGGTCGACCAGCTGCGCACCAAGCCCCTCGGGCAGACCATCCCGGTCGTCGTCGGCGACTTCGCGGAGACCAGCGTCGACGGGACGTTCTCGCTCGTCGTCCTCGCGCTCAACACGATCTTCGCTCTAGCCGACCGCGACGCGCAGCTCGCCTGCTTCGCCAACGCGGCCGCGCACCTCGAGCCCGGCGGCGCGTTCGTGGTCGAGGCGTTCGTGCTGCGGCCCGACCAGGTCGCCGGCGGCTGGTCGGTCAACCCGCGCATGGTCGAGGACGAGCACGTCGAGCTCGAGGTGTCCAAGTACGACGCCGCGCGCGGGCGCATCGACCGCACGCTCGTGCACCTCCTGCCGCACGGCAACAAGATCGTCAAGGTCGTCGACGTCTACGCGTCGCCGGGCGAGCTCGATCTGATGGCGCACGCCGCGGGCCTGCGGCTGCGCGAGCGGTGGGCCGGCTGGACGCGGACTCCGTACGTCACCGAGAGCACCAAGCACGTCTCCGTCTACGAGAAGCCCGCATGAACCTCCCCGACCCCCGTGGCCCCATCAGCGAGCAGCTGCTCGCGGCCCTCGCCCGGCCCGTCCACACCCTCGAGCCCATCGACGTCTCCGAGCCCGACGACGCGATCGGCGACGAGGACCTCCAGCTCGCCCTGTACTGCTGCTACGAGCTGCACTACCGCGGCCTGCCCGGCGTCGGCGACGAGTGGGAGTGGGAGCCGTCGCTGCTGGCGCTGCGGCGCGAGCTCGAGCGGTACTTCGACGCCGCGCTCATCGAGCTCGTCGGCCCGGTGCGCGCCGAGCGCGTCGCGCCGGAGCAGATGGACGTCGCGCTGCGCGCGATCGAGGACGCGGACGACGCGCCGTCGCTCTCCAAGCACCTCGAGCGCGACGGGACGGTCGAGCAGCTGCTCGAGTTCGCCGTGCACCGCTCGGCCTACCAGCTCAAGGAGGCCGACCCGCACTCGTGGGCGCTGCCGCGGATCAGCGGGCCGGCGAAGGCCGCGCTCGTCGAGATCCAGGCCGACGAGTTCGGCGGCGGGAAGCCCGACCGCATCCACGCGAAGCTCTGGGCCGACGCGATGGACGCGTTCGGTCTCGACAGCCGCTACGGCGCCTACCTCGACCGCATCCCGGCGATCACGCTCGCGACGGTCAACCTCATGTCGATGCTCGGTCTGCACCGCTCGCGCCGTGGCGCGATCATCGGCCACCTGGCGATCTTCGAGATGACCTCCGCCGTCCCCAACCGCCGGTACGCCAATGCGGTCCGCCGGCTCGGGTTCGACGACCCGCGCGCGACGGAGTTCTTCGACGAGCACGTCGAGGCCGACGCCGTGCACGAGGCGGTCGCCGCGGTCGACCTCGCGGGCGGGCTCGTGCGGCAGGAGCCGCCGCTCTGCGGCGACTTGCTGTGGGGCGCGCGGGCGCTCGTCGCGATCGACGGTCGCTGGGCGACCGAGATGCTCGACGCGTGGACCGAGGGCCGCAGCTCGCTGCGTCAGCCGCTCTCGGCCGCCGTGGCCTGAGGCATCCGGCGCAGCCGCCAGACGTCGGGGAGGGCAAGCAGCGCCGCGATGGTCGCGAGGACGAGCCCGAACGCCAGCCACAGCGTCGTCGACAGGCCGAGGACGTCGGCGATCGGCCCCCAGATCGCCAGGCCGAGCGGGTAGAAGAGGTACGACGCGAACCAGTCGTACGAGCTGACGCGCGAGAGGGACTCGCCGGGGACGTGACGCTGGAGCGCGGAGCTCCACACCGACATCCCGATCATCATCGCGGCACCCGAGACGAACGTCGCGAACACGAGCAGCGCCACCGGGGCACCCGCAGCCAGGAACGCGATCGGGACCATGAAGAACCCCTCGATCGCGGCCACGACCACGAGCGGCCGGTCCGGGTCGATGCGCGTCGCCGCGATGCTCCCGGCGAGCGCGCCGACGCCGAACCCGCTCATGACCAGACCCCACACGGCCGCGCCGCCGAGGTCGCGTTCGGCGACGATCGGGCCGAGCCCCGTCCACGCCGCCCACAGCATGTTCCCGAACGCGAAGTAGACGAGCGTGCTCCACAGCCAGCGACGCGAGCGGAACGCGACCCACCCGCCGCGCAGGTCGTCGACGAACGTGGACGGCTCGCGCACGGGCCGGACCGTGGGCCGCAGCAGCGCCAGGCAGGCTGCGCTGACCGCGAACGTCGCGGCGTCGACCGCGATGGCGTAGCCGGCGCCAACGCTCGCGACGAGGACGCCGGCGGCGACGGGACCGCCGATCTCCGAGGCGGACGCCACGGTCGAGCGCAGCGCGTTGGCCTGCTGGAGCTTCTCGGCGTCGAGCACGACCTCGGGCAGCACGGCCGTCGAGGCGGGGTTGAAGAACCCCGTCGCGACGCCCGTGAGCCCTCCGAGCAGCGCGAGCGACCACACCTCGGCCACGCCGGCGAGCAGCAGGACCGCCATCGCGGCCTGGGTGGCGACGCGGACGAGGTCCGCCGTGACCATGAGCCCCCGGCGCGACACGCGGTCGCCGACGACCCCGCCGATGAGCACGCTCCCGACGAGCGGAAGCGTCGCTGCCGCGAGCACGAGCCCGACCTCCGACGGCGAGCCGCCGATCTCGATCACCGCGAACGCCAAGGCGACCGAGACCATCCGGTCGCCGAACACCGAGATGCCCTGCGCGCCGAGCAGCAGACGGAAGTCCCGCAGGCGCAGGACCGCGAGGTTGTCGGGCAGGGCGCGCACGGCGGCGCAACTCTACGCGCGGGTGGCGCGCCGCCGCTATGTTCGGGCGTCGTCGTCGCGCTGGAAGCGCGCGCTCGCGGGCGACTCGCGCCCGTCCTCGAGCGTGCTCGGCGCCTTGAAGCGGATCACCTTGTGCGTGCCGTCGCAGAACGGCCGCATCCGCGACTTGCCGCAGCGACACAGCGCGACCGTCTTGCGACCGACCTCGATCGCGTTGCCGTCCTGGTCCTGCAGCGTGAACGGGCCCCGCACGAGCAGCGGGCCGTCACGGTACGGGGTGATGACGACCTCGTCCTCGGGCACGCCGCGGGCCTACCCGATCTTCAGCAACTCCGTGCCCGCGGCGCGCAGGACGTCCTCACCGTCGAGGACCGCGTAGCCCTCGCGGAAGTACAGACGCGCGATGCCCGCGCCGGCGATGAGCTTCGCGCACGGCGGGCAGGGGAAGTCGGTCACGTACATGACCGCGCCCTCGGTCGCGATGCCGTCGCGCGCGGCCGCCGCGATGAGCGCGGCCTCGGCGTGCGTCGCGGTCGACAGCTCGAGGTGCACGCCCTTGATGAAGTTGCTGCGCGGGTCGCCGACGGCGTACGGGCTGAGCTCATGCGGCTCGTGCACGTTGGCGACGCTCCGCACGTCGCCGTTGGACAAGCGGATCGCGGCGCCGACCTGCCGCCACCAGTCGATGCTGCCCGACGCGGCGAACTCCGCCGCGACCGCGAGCGGGTCCTGCGCCTCGCGCGCTCGCGGCTCGAGCAGCTGCACCGTCTTCGTCTTGTCCCAGCGCAGGAACGCGGTGTCGTAGAGCACCTCCGCGCGCGGGAAGAACCGCTCGACGATGCGGTACGAGATGTCCTCGGCGGGGAGCACGAGGCGCGGGTCGGTCGACGCCAGCTCAAGCGCGCGCTGCTCGTCCAGAACCGCGGTCACCGACGAGATGTCCCACGCGCCGATCGCTGCCGCCGCGGCCGCGGCGTCGAGAGCGCGGACGTCCTTCGCCAGCGGCCGGTAGTCGCCGTGCAGCGACGCGTCGATGACGTAGAGCGGCTTGCCGCGCCCGTGCCGCTCGAGGAACCGCCGGTAGCCCTCGTGGAGGACCGGGACGTACGCGACGACGGCGTCGCTCATTCCCGGCGGATGATGTCGTCGATCAGCCCGGGCAGCACCTCCGCGAGCTTCGGCCCGAGCCGGTCGCCGAGGTGCATGTAGAGCTGGCGGATCCGCTCGCTCGTCGTGATCGTCGCCTGCCGCTCGACGACCTGGATCTCGCCGACGATCTTCTCGAGCGCGGTGAGCTCCTCGTCGGTGTACGAGTGGTCCTCGGTGAGCACGAGGAAGTCGGGGCTGACCGCCTTGATGAGCCCCCACTTGGGGTCGGCGTCTTCCTTGAGGTACACGACGTCGACCGGCCGCTGGTGGGCGAGCATCTCGAGGCGCTCGCGCTCGGGGACCATCGGCCGGTCATCGCCTTTGCGGCGCTTGATCTTCGCGTCGCTGTCGACGCCGACGAACAGCACGTCGCCGAACGCCTTGGCCTTGGCCAGGTACTTGACGTGGCCGAGGTGGATGAGGTCGAACGACCCGGACGTGAGCGCGACGCGCAGCCCGATGCCCTTCAGATGCTGCGAGAGCGCGGCGAGCTCGTCGAGTGATCCGATGAGCCGCTCCTCGAACCGTGCCTCGGGGGCGAAGATGCCGCTGGTGATCGCCATCGGCGTCACGCCTCGCTCTCGGCCCAGGCGCTCACGCGGAAGCGGACGGTCCTCTCGGGCGTCTCGTCGAGGGTCACGAAGTGGATGTGCAGGTGTGCCACGCTGCCGCCGTTGTAGCGCATGTCACCGCTGCGCTCGACCGTGGCGGTCGCCGTGGCGTCGCCCTTGAGCCGGCGCTTGATCGCCCACAGCTCGCCGCCGGCCTCGTCGGGGAGCTCGTCGAAGGTCCGCACGTGCGCGTGCGGGACGATGAGCCAGTGCTCGAGCGTCCCTCGGTAGGGCCACAGGTTCCGCGTCACGTAGAAGTGCTCGCCCCCGAACGCGACCTCGGTCCGCCCGTGCTCGGTGCAGAAGACGCAGACGCCGCGCCGCTCGAGGTCGTCCATGTACGCGCGCTGCTCGTCGCTGCGCGCGGCCTCCAGGTGGTAGAGCACGCTAGCGCCGCTCATACGTCCGGAACGAGAACGGCAGGCCGTTCTCCTCGTGCGGGCCGTCCTCGTCGGCCAGCGACCACTCGGCCGGCACGAGGTCGGGGAAGAACGTGTCCCCCTCGACGTCGGCGTCGACGCGGGTGACGTAGGCCCGGCGGGCGAGCGGAAGCGCCTCGTCGTAGACCTCGCCGCCGCCGATGACGAAGCCGCGACCGGCGACCGCGGCGACCGCCGCCGACAGCGACGGGAAGACCTCCGCGCCGGGCGCATCGTACTCCGGCCGCCGGGTCAACACGACGTTGCGCCGGCCCGGCAGCGGCCGGAAGCGCTCGGGCAGCGACTCCCACGTGCGCCGCCCCATGATCACCGCGTGGCCCTCGGTGAGCGCCTTGAAGCGCTTGAGGTCCGAGGGCAGGTGCCACGGCAGGTCGCCGTCGCGCCCGATGACGCCGTCGCGGCTGCACGCGACGATGATCGAGAGCGCCGTCACGTCAGCACCGGGATGTTCCGGATGGCGGGGTGTGGCTCGTAGTCGAGGACCTCGAAGTGCTCGCCGCGGAAGTCGTGCACGTCGGTGACGCGCCGGCCGGCCTCGGTGAGCTTGAGCGTGGGGAGCCGGCGCGGCTCGCGGGTCAGGATCTCGTCGACCTGCTCGAGCTGGTTGACGTAGATGTGCGCGTACTGGATCCAGTGCACGTACTCGACGAGCTCGTAGCCCGTCAGGTGCTCGATCATCAGGCCGAGCGCGTTGTACTGGACCATGTTCGACGGCACCCCGATCGGCGTGTCGCCGGAGCGCTGGTTGTGCACGACGTGGAGCTTGCCGTTGAACACCATCGCGTGGATCCAGCCGTGGCAGGGCGCGATCGTGTTGCGCGACTTCACGCCCGCCTCGCGGTGGTTGGCCTGCGGGATCCACGGGCTCATCACGGCGGTCCGGTCATCGGGCAGGTCCTGGAGCTTCTTGATCAGGTGGGGGAGCTGGTCGAACCCGCGGTCGTCGGGGTCGTCGAGGTTCGTCGTGAAGTTCGCGAACGCGTGCCCGTACGAGCCGGGCCCGAGGTCGCCGGGCTCCAGGCCGCGGCTCAGGCACTTCGACTCGCTGGCCCACGCGTCCCACCAGTCGCAGCCGAACGCGCGGAACTCGTCGAGCGTCCGCGCGCCGTTGATGAACGCGCAGAGCTCGCCGATCGCCTTCGGGGCGAAGCCCTTGATCGACCGCTCGGTGATGACCGCGGCGCCGTGGGCCATCGGGAAACGCATGGAGTGGCCGGCGATCGCGAGGGCGTCGACGCCCTGCTTCGTCGTGACCCGGACACCCGTGTCGCGGATGGTCCGCAGCATGTCCTGGTACTCCGTGCTGACCCTCCGCTCGTCGAATGGGAGGTAGTTCGGCATGGACCCGACGAGTCTAGGCGGCGGCCCGGCGGCGCCAGGACCTGAAAACGCCGGTCGTTGCGGCCTCTACGACAGCGCGCGGATGTCGCGCTCGGCCTCGACGGCCGGTGCTTCGGTACCCGCGAGCATGGCCAGGCGGGTCGGCTCGTCGCGGCCGCGCAGGACGACCTCGCCGTCGAGCTCCCAGTGCTCGGCCTCGGGGGCGCCCGCGCGGTCGACCGTGTCGGCCGCGGCCAGCAGGCGGCAGGCGTGCTGCTTGGCGAGCTCGGTCAGGCGCGAGGCCTCGTTGACGGGGTCGCCGATGACGGTGTACTCGAAGCGGTCCTGCGCCCCGACGTAGCCGGCGACGGCCGCCCCGCCGGCGACGCCGATCGCCGCGTCGAGGTCGGCGACGTGCGCGTCGAGCTCGCGCCGCAGCGCCCGTGCCGCGGCGAGCGCGCGGGCGGCGTGGTCGTCCTGGGGCAGCGGTGCGCCGAAGACGCACAGCGCGGCGTCGCCCTCGAACTTGTTGACCATCCCGCCGTGCTCGTGGATCACGCGCACGACGATCGCGAAGAAGTCGTTGAGCAGCTCGACGACGCGTCCGGGACGCTCGCGCTGGGCGAGCCGGGTCGACCCGATGACGTCGACGAAGAGCACGCTGACCTCACGCTCCTCGCCGCCGAGCTCGAAGGTGCCGCGCTCGAGCGCCTCGCGCGCGACGTCGACGCCGACCTGCCGGCCGTAGAGGTCGCGCAGCACCTCGCGCTCGCGCAGCCCGTCGACCATCGCGTTGAAGCCCGCCTGCAGGCGGCCGATCTCCGACGCGTCGTCCACCGCCACGCGTACGTCGATGTCGCCGTCGGCGAGCTCGTCCATCGCGCGCCGCAGCGCGCGCACCGGCCGGGTGACGGCGACCGTGGCGAGCTTCGTGCCGACGAACCCCGTGATGAGCGCGATCGACGCGACGAACACGACGGGCGCGAGGAGGTCCTCCGAGCCCTCGATCTCGTGCCGTCCCGTCGGGACGAGTGCCAGCATGAGGATCGGCACGCCCGAGCACAGCAGCCACGTCAGCAGCAGCCGCGGCCCGATGCCGAGCGATCCGGCGTCGCCGGGCGCGCCGGACTCGACGAGCGCGAGCGCCACGACCGGCCGCGTGAGCTTCTCGGCGATGAGGAAGTCGGCGGCCGAGGTGACCAGCGCGCCGAGGAAGATCGTCGTGGCGACCTCGACCGCGAGGTGCCCGTCGATGAAGGCCGCGGGGACGGTGAAGAACGGGATGGCGACGAGCCAGCACATGAACGTGATCTGCGCGCCCCTGGCCGGGAGGCGGACGACGAGCCGGCGATCCTCGTCCGTCGCCGGGCGCCCGGACCGCAGCCAGTCCATCATCGGCATGTGCATGGAGGTGCCGCGACGGATCGCCCACACCGAGGCGCCCGCGACGTAGAGCGCCGACACGGCGAAGACCACGATGCGCTCGACGCTGCCGTCGAACTCGTCGTAGGGGAACACGACGAGCAGGTACACGGCGATGAGCGCGGCGGCCGTCGAGCTGACGAGCGTGCCGGCCACGAGCAGGCGCTTGCGCACGCAGCGCGCGAGCGCCTCCCGGTCGGGGCCCTCCATGCGCATGCATCGCCGCCCGCTCATGCGTTGATGATGGCAACGCTCAGGCGCTGGCGCGACAGCAGTCGCGTGAGGTGCGTCACACCAGCGCCGCGCGAACTAGGACGTCTCGTCGGGCGCGGGCGCCCGCAGGTCCTCCTGGCCGGGAGTCGGGATCTTGTCGTCGCCCGAGCCGCCCTCGGCGGCCGCGACGAGGTCCGCGCCGATCGCGTCGCTGGGATCGCCGGCCACGGCGTCCGAGCCGCCGCCGGTGGTGCCGGCGTCGGTCGCGGCGGCGGCGATCGTGATGTCGGGATCCGCGGCGCCGTCGACGTCAGCGGCCGGCGGCAGGTCGGTCTCGGGGTCTACCGGCGGGGTGCCGGTCGCGGCCGTCTCGACGGGGCTCTCGTCGTCGGGCGTGGTCGCCGGCTCGGCCGGCTTCTCCGCGGCGGCGGCCGACCCGGGTGTCGTCGCGGCGGGGGTCTCCGGAGCCGGCGGCGGCGTGGGCGTCGCGGCGGCCGGCGCGGTCTGGATCGGCGCGGGAGCGGGCGTGGAAGGCGGAGCGGTCCAGGTCTCGGGGCCGGCGTCGTTGCCGCTGCCGCGCAGCTTCTTCAGCGCGAAGACCGCGACCACGGCGCCGCCGATCAGCATCGGGAGGCGGCGCGCGAACTTGTACGCGCCGAAGGCGTTGCGGGCGATGCGCTGGACGGCCAGCCCGCGCGCGGCGAGCTTGACGACGGAGAGTGCCTTCTGAGCGGCGTTCGGCTCGGGAGGCTTGCGGCGAAGAAGCTTCATGCCCGATGGCTACCCCGCCACGAGAGCGCCGAACGTGACCGGTGCCGGGCCATGACCCGGCAGCGATCACGTTCGCGGAACTCGGGGGGTCAGCCGCCCGCGGCGCCGGGGTTGCCGGTCGCGCTGCTCGGCGACGAGTCCTGGCCGGCGTGGGTGTCGACCGACTTCTCCTCGGCTCCTCCGGTCCCCGAGTCGGGTCCGTCGCCGGAGCCCTCCTTCGGCGACGCGCCCGCGGGCTGCTCCTCCTGATAGCCCTGGCCGCCGCCCTGCTGCTTGCGGGGGTCGTCCGAAGTCTCCGACTCGCGTTCGCTCATGCGAACGGTCTACCCGATGACGCTCAGATGAGGCCGGGGAAGGACGCGCCGGCGTCGCGCACGAGCTCGAACAGCGGCCCCGGGATGATCCCGGTCGCCACGGTGGCGACGCCGAAGAGCACGGCGACGAACACGACCTCGGGCTGCGAGCGCCCGCCCTCGGCGGTGTCGCCGTGCCGCTCGGCGAACGCCGAGACGGCGCCGGCACCGCTGCCGGTCGTCGTGGGGCCCTCGGGCGGATCGAGCTCGGAGGACCCACCGGCGAGCGCAGGGCGGGACTCGACGGGCACGGCCTTCGAGGCGAACCCGAGGCCGGCCTCCGGCATCCACATCGCGGCGACGACGCGCAGGTAGTAGGCCAGCGACACCGCGGAGCCGAGCACGATCACGATGCCGAGCCACGTGTAGCCGCCCTCGACGAGCGCGCTGATGATCGCGAACTTGCCGATGAACCCGCCCGTCGCCGGGATGCCCGCCAGCGCGAGCATCGCGATCGTCAGCGGCCACGCGAGCCACGGGTGCGTGAACCCGATCCCCGAGACCGAGTCGATGTGATCGCTGTCGCCGGGGATCGCACGCTGGCGCGCGACGATCACGGCGAACGCGGCCAGGTTCATGATCATGTAGACCGCGAGGTAGAAGAGCGTGGCCTCGAGGCCGGTCTCGCTCGCGACGACGACGCCGGCGAGCAGGTAGCCGGCCTGGGCGACCGACGACCACGCGAGCAGGCGCTTGAGCGACGTCTGCGTCAGCGCGCCGACGTTGCCGACGATGATCGTCACCGTCGCGAGGGTGGCCAGCGCGGCGCCCCACGTCGGCGCGGCGTCGATGAGCGCGTAGTCGAAGAGCCGCAGCAGGATCCCGAACGCGGCCGCCTTCGTGGCCACGGCCATGAACGCGGTGATCGGCGTCGGCGCGCCCTCGTAGACGTCGGGCGTCCACTGGTGGAACGGCGCGACCGACGCCTTGAACGCGAGACCGACGAGCACGAGCGCGATCCCGCCGAGCAGCAGCGTGTCCGAGACGAGGTCGCCCTCGGCGATCGCCGTGCGCATCCCTGAGAAGTCGGTCGAGCCGGTGGCGCCGTAGAGCAACGCCAGCCCGTAGACGAGCGTGGCCGAGCCGACCGAGCCGATGATCAGGTACTTCAGCCCCGACTCGAGCGACGTCGAGCGGCGCATCTCGGTCGCGCACAGCACGTACAGCGGGATCGAGAGCAGCTCGAACCCGATGAAGAGCGTCACGGTGTTCTGCGCGCCGACGAGGACGGCCATGCCGCCGACCGAGCACAGGAGCATCGCGTAGTACTCGCCGTGCGCCGCCTCGCGCGGAGCGGCGGCCCGCCACGACAGCAGCACGGTGACGATGCCGGCGACGGCGAACAGGAGGTTGAGGTAGAGCGCGAAGTCGTCGACGCGCAGCGCGGCCGAGATGATCTCGGTGTTCGCGCCCCACTGCCAGATCGACAGGCCCATGAAGGCGCCGAACGCGACGATCGCCAGGAACGGGACGAACGCCTCGCGCAGAAAGCGCGAGCGGAACAGCCCGAGCATGAGCACGATCATCGCGCCGCCGAACAGCGCGAGCAGCGGCGAGAGCGCCGCGAAGTCGATCTCGGGTGCGCGGTCTGACGCGTTCATCGCTGCGCCTGCTCCTGGCTGATGCCGTCGGCCTGCTGCGCCGGGACGATGGAGGTGTTGATGTCGCGCTCGCCCTTCTCGATCGGGAGCTGCGGGTAGAGCGCCAGCGCGATGATCACCGCGACGAGCGGCCCGAGCACGAGCACGTCGCCGAAGCGCAGGTCGCGCGACTCCACGGCCGGCCCGACGCGGTTGTGCATCGTCCGGATGAACATGCGCAGCATGTAGACGCTCGCCATGACGACGCCGGCGAACGCGATGCACGCGATGACCACGTGGTCGCGGAACACGCCGAGCAGGATGAGAAATTCTCCAACGAAGTTCGAGGAGCCCGGCATCGCGAGCGTCGCCAGCGCGACGACGAGGAAGAACGCGGCGAACACGGGCGCACGGAACGCGACCCCGCCCATGTCGCGGATGTCGGTCGAGCCGCCGGAGCGCAGCGCGAGCAGCCCGATGATGAAGAAGGCCGGCAGCGTCACGAGACCGTGGTTGACCGACTGGAGGATCGCGCCCTGCGCGCCGTCCTGCTGGAGCGAGAAGACGCCGAGCACGATGAAGCCGAGCTGCGCGACGCTCGAGTACCCGAGGATGAGCCGGGCCTCGGTCGTCGTGAACGCCATGACCGACCCGTAGAGGATCGACGCGAGCGCGATCGCGAGCATGAGCAGCTGGAAGTCCGACACGGCGTCGGGGAAGAGCGGCAGCACGATGCGCAGGAAGCCGTAGGCGGCGACCTTCGAGAGCACCGCGGAGAACACCGCGAGCGCGGGCAGCGGCATCGCGCGGTAGCCGTCGGGCATCCAGCCGTGCAGCGGGAACGCCGGCATCTTCACGAGGAACGCGGCCGCGAAGCAGAGGAAGATCCAGCGCTGCGAGTCCTCCGACAGGGTGACCTGCTGCAGCTCGGACAGCACGAACGTCGGGCCGCCGTCGCCGCCGGCGAGCACGCCGGTCGCGATCGCCGCGGCGAGCATGAGCAGCGAGCCCACGAGCGTGTAGATGAAGAGCTTCGTCACCGCGGCGACGCGGTTCTCGCCGCCCCAGATCCCGGTCAGGAAGAAGAACGGGACGAGCATGAGGTCGAAGAACGCGACGAACAGCGCGAGGTCCTGCGCGAGCAGCGAGCCGAGCACGAACGAGTGGGCGAGCGCCATCCAGAAGAAGAACTGGCGCTCGCGCTCCCGGCGGCCCTCCAGGACGGCCCACAGGATCGCGAAGCTGAACAGCAGCGTCGTGAGGACGACGAGGAACAGGTTGATCCCGTCGACGCCGAGCTTGTAGTGGATCCCCAGCGCGGAGATCCACGACTCATCGGTGACGTTCTGCAGGCCGGCGCCGGTGTCGAAGTCGATGACGCACGCGATCGCGTAGCCGAGCGCGCCGAGCGAGCCGAGCAGCGCGCCCCAGCCGGAGATCCGCGAGGGGAGGATGCACGCGAGCAGCCCGAAGACCGCCGGCATCCAGATCAGCATGGACAGGTGCAGCGTCACGAGGCCTCGATCAGGAAGTAGAGGACGACGCCGGTGATGCCGAGCAGCATGAGCGCGGCGTAGGCGCGCAGGAAGCCCGGCTCGAGCGCGCGGACGGCCTGGCTGCCGGCGCGCACGAGCGCGGTCGGCCCGCCCATGAGCGTGCGCTGGACGAAGATGCGCTCGAACGTAGCCTGGGCGAAGCGGCCGGCCCACGCGGCGGGGCGCACGACGACGATGTCGACGGCCTCGTCGCCGTACCACTTGTTCACGAAGAAGGTGTGCAGCGGGCGGAAGCGCTCGCGCATCGCGACCGCCGGAGCGCCGCCGCGCCTGACCCAGATCAGGTAGGCCACCGCGATGCCGGCGATGCCGAGCAGCGCGCCGAGGGCCATGCCGCCGAACGTCAGCGCGTCGGACGGGTGGAGCTCCTCGAAGTAGCGCGAGCCCTCGAACGTCGGCTCGAGGAAGTGGTCGACCGCGTGGGTGACTTTCGGGATCTGCAGGAACCCGCCGATGATCGCCAGCACGGCCAGCGAGCCCATCGCGATCTTCATCGGGATCGCCTGCTCGGCGATGTGGTGCTCGGGGCCGGGGAAGCCGACGTCGGTGTCCTCGA
>CADCVT010000357.1 GCA_902806215.1 uncultured Solirubrobacteraceae bacterium
CCGGACCGGCCGATCGGCACGTTCCTCTTCCTCGGCCCGACCGGCGTGGGCAAGACCGAGCTCGCGCGCGCGCTCGCGGAGTTCATGTTCGACACGCAGGACGCGATGGTCCGCATCGACATGTCGGAGTACATGGAGAAGCACGCGGTCAGCCGGCTCGTCGGCGCGCCTCCCGGCTACGTCGGCTACGAGGAGGGCGGCCAGCTCACCGAGACGGTCCGCCGCAAGCCGTACAGCGTCGTGCTGCTCGACGAGGTCGAGAAGGCCCACCAGGACGTGTTCAACATCCTGCTCCAGGTGATGGACGACGGGCGCCTGACCGACGGCCAGGGCCGCACGGTCGACTTCAAGAACGTCGTGCTGATCATGACCTCGAACATCCCCGGCGGTCGCGTCGGCGCGGAGGGCCACTTCCGGCCCGAGTTCATCAACCGCCTCGACGACATCGTGGAGTTCGCGTCGCTCAGCCGCGACCAGATCGGCTCGATCGTCGACCTGCAGGCCGAGCGCGTCCTCGCGCGCGTGGCCGAGCGCGGGATCACCGTCACGCTCTCGGACGCCGCCCGCGAGCTCCTCGGCGAGCTCGGCTACGACCCGACCTACGGGGCGAGGCCGCTCAAGCGCGTCATCCAGAAGCAGCTCGTCGACAAGCTCGCGCTGGCGATCCTCGAGGGCACGTTCCGCGAGGGAGACGTCGTCCAGGTCGACGCGGGCGACGGAGAGCTGACGTTCACCAAGGGCGTCGTCCCGGTGGGCGCCCCGGCGATCACGCTCTAGCTCTCGTCGAGCAGGCCCAGCGCGGTCGCCTTCGCGGCGGCCGCGGTCCGGCTCGTCGTGCCGAGCTTCGTCGCCACGCTGCGCAGGTGCGTCTTGACCGTGGTCGAGCTGAGGTGCAGCTCGACCGCGCACTGGCTCGTCGAGCGGCCCGCGGCCATGAGCCGGAGGACGTCGGTCTCGCGGCGGGTCAGCACGGGGCCGACGTAGGTCGGAGACCAACGTCCCTCGCGCCCGGGAAGCGGCGGCGGCGGCGCTGCCGGGGCGGCGGGGAGCACGAGCTCGCCGGCCGCGGCGGCCTCGATCGCCTGTCGCAGACCGTCGGCGTTGACCATCCGATCGACGAAGCCGGAGGCCCCCGCGCGGAGGAAGCGCGGACGGTCGAGGCCGGCGCGGTCGACCAGGAGCACGCGGTGCCTGAGGCTGGCGATTCCCATGGCCGCGGCGGGCTCAGGCTCGAGGAGCTCTGGCTCGATGACGGCGACCGACGGTCCGATCGCATCGGTCAGCAGGGGCGTCGCGACGTCGATCAGCTCGGCGCCGATGGCGAGGCCCGCGGCCTCGCACGCCGTCCTCACGCCGAGCCGGAACAACGGCTCGCGCGCTCCGATCACGACGCGGATCTGCTCCCGGTTGCGTCCCTGCCCCCCAGCCACGGAGCGGCACGGTAGCGCAAGCAGAGAGGGATGAGCTGATCGAACGAACTAGTCCGCCTAATCGTCCAAGTGAGACCGTTCGGACGATGGTGCTGCTGCGCTCCTGGTGACAGTCTGGCGATGCCCGTCCCGGGCGCTGTGTGTGCCGTTTGGCAAGGAGGCCGTATCCCATGCGTCGACCGTTCGCCGCGTCGTTCCGTTGTGCACTCTTCGTCCTGCTCGGACTCGTCCTGGCGGCCATCGCGCTGCCCGCCGAGGCGCAGCAGCGGTCCGGGGGTCGAGCCGCGAAGGCCGTCCCCGCGTCGGCCAAGAAGGCCCAGCGAGCAGTCGCGGTGACCCGTGCCGACCGGCAGCGGTCGAAGCCGGTCCGCGAGCTGCGTTCGCTCCGGACGCGCGACTCCAAGACGTTCGAGACCGCTGATGGCCGACGGCTGGCTCGCGTCTACGGGACCACGGCGCACTTCAAGAACCCGAAGGGCACCTGGCAGGACGTCGACACGAGGTTGCGCCGCGCGCACGGGCGCCTGCTCAACCGGACGACAGGCTTCTCCACGAGCCTCCCGGAGGACATCGGAACCGACTCGTTCCGCGTCCGCCGCGGCAAGTGGTCGGTCGGCTTCTCGGTCCGTGGCGCACAGGGCAAGGCGCGCGTCCGCGGCAGCGAGGCGGTCTATGCGAACGCCTTCCCCGGTGTCGACGCGAGCTACCAGCTGCTGCCCGACTCCCTCAAGGAGACGCTGACCCTCCGTTCAAGCGAAGCCCGCCGCCGCTTCGCGTTCGACCTCGAGATCCCGAAGGGCCTGCGCCCACGGATGCTCAAGACGAAGGCCGTCGTCCTGCTCGACCGCAGGAACAAGGCGCGCATGACGTTCGCCGCGCCGTTCACCATCGACGCGAAGGGCCGACGGCACCGCGTCGGTGCGCGCCTGGTGAACGTCGACGGCGCGTGGCGGCTGACGCTGACCGCTTCGGACCGTTGGCTCGACGCCGGCAACCGCGCCTGGCCCGTCCGGCTCGACCCTGCGGTGTACCCGACCGGTGACACCGACTGCGACTTCAGCTCGGCGACTCCGACCGCGAGCTCGTGCGCTGACGGCGAGCTGTTCGTCGGCCGCACCGGCACGACCGACTGGCAGGCCGTGCTGCGCTTCGACGGCGTCGGCGCGGCCGTGCCGCGCGGTGCCGAGGTCCACGGCGGCACGATGATCGTGCACCAGACGGGCGCGGAGAACGGGAACTACGTCTACCTCGCCGCCCGCGCGCTGACGGAGCCCTTCACGACCGCCGCGAGCTGGAACTCCAACAACGGCACCCACCGCTGGTCCGAGCCGGGCGGCGAGGCCGACACACACCCGGACGCCGCGAGCGAGTTCCCGGCGTACATGAGCAACCAGGACGCGCCGGGCATCCGGTTCTTCCCGCTGTTCAAGGTCATCCGCGGCTGGGCGAGCGGCAAGCGCGCCAACCACGGCGTGCTCCTCACAGCCGCGTCGCTCACCAACGGCGTCCGCTACGCGTCGACGAACCACGCGGATCCCGCGCTCCGCCCCTACGTCGACATCTCCTACTCGCTGCGCATCGGCGACCGCCGCGGCTACGTGCACGAGCGCCAGCAGATCAGCGATCGCATCTCGCTCGGCGTCAACCTGGCCTCGGGCAACCTCAACGTGAGCCAGTCCGACTTCTCGATGCCCGGCGGGCTCGGCCCAGACGTCGCCGCGACCCGGTCGTACAACAGCATGGAGCAGTTCAACGCTGCCTTCGGCTATCGCTGGAAGCTCAACACCGGCCCGGACTTCCGGATCTGGCAGCAGAACGGCGGACAGATGGTCGTCGTCAAGTACCCGGGCGGCGCGCACGTCCCGTACATCCGGAAGTCGACCGGCAACGAGTACGAGACGCCGCCCGGCTACGACAACAAGCTCACCCGCAACGACACGACGAAGACCTACGAGCTCACCGACAACCAGTCGCAGACCCGGTACCAGTTCGGTGACTACACCGTCGACGGCCGGCTGAACAAGCTCATCGATCGCAACGGGCGCGAGCTGAACTTCGTCTACAACACGTCGAACGAGCTCATCCGAGTCGACGACTCGAACAACGATCCGGCGATCACGACCGACGACCTCCGGTTCGCCAGCACGAGCGGCAAGATCACGACGATGACCGAGCCGGGCGGGCGGTCGCACGCCTTCGGCTACACGAATAACGACCTCACGAGCTACACCGACCCACAGAACGGTGCGAGCTTCAAGACGCTCTACGAGTACGGCGGGCCCGGCGGCGAGATGACGAAGATCACGACGCCGCAGGGCAACGTCACGACGATCGAGTACTACCCGGACGGTCACGAGAGCGCCTGCAAGGTCAAGTCGATCACCCGCGTCACCGACACGGCGACCATGACCGGCCCGAGGACCGAGTTCACGTACCACGTCAGGCGCGACGGCTCGGGCTACGCGGAGGTCACCGACCCACTCGGCGTCGCGAGCGCGGACGACGACGACCGCGTGACCCGCAGCGAGTTCGACGACCAGGGCCGCGTCACCAAGACGATCGACGCCCTCGGACGCGAGACTGCTCGCAAGCTCACGACGAACTCGAACGTCCAGAGTTACACGGCCGCCGGCAACACGGGGACCACACCGAACACGTCGTTCACGTACGACGAGTCGACGAACAACCTCACCGCGACCTCGACGCCGACCACGAGCGCGGGCGGCGACCCGATGACGACCAGCGGGTCGTACGGTGGCTCCAGCGTCAACACGAACACGCCGGGCAACCAGTACCTGCCGACCGAGGCAACCAACGAGCAGGGTGGTGTCACCAAGGCCAACTACGCCGCGGACACGAACGGCAACCCCTCGGGTGTGGGCCGGTACGCGTCGAACGGCACCACGCTCGTCTCCGCCGTGAGCATGCAGTACCGGCCGCTGACCAGCACCGACCCGCTGAATCCGGCGGCGACCGACGGCAAGGCGGGCCAGCTGAAGTCCGTGAGCGACGGTCGGGGCAAGATCACCCTGTACGGCTACGACGCCAAGGGCAACGTCAACTCGATCGACCCGCCGGGCAGCGGCACGAATCAGCTCGGAACGACGACGATCCTCTACAACCAGGAGCTCGGTCGCATCGAGCGAGTGCGTGACGGCAGGGGCAACTGCCGCTGGCTGTTCTACGACAGCTTCGATCGCGTCATTCGGATCGAGTTCCGAGGCGCGTGCACGAGCGTGACCGACACCGCGCCGGTCCTCGACTCCCACGAGCCGAAGGTCGAGTTCACCTACGACCGTGACGGCAACCAGCTGACCGAGGCCACTCGGGAGGAGGTCGCACCCGGCGGTACCGGCGCGACGCGGACGCGGACGATGACGTACGACAAGCTCAACCGAGTGATCAACGAGGCGCTGCCCGGCGGCGCCTCCAACGCCTACACGTACGACCTCGTCGGAAACCTCCGCACGCTGACCGACGCCGGCGGCAAGGTGGAGTACACCTACGACGCGGTCAACCAGCAGCGCGCGGTGTACGAGCCTGGCACCACGGCTCCGACGAAGTTCGTCCACAACAAGGCCGGGCTGCGCGAGAGCACGACCTACCCGAACAAGGTCTCGATCGCGTGGAAGTTCGACCACGCCAACCGCGTCGAGAAGATCACCAGCAAGGCGCCGAACGGCACGACGGTGCTCCAGGAGTTCGCGTACAAGTACCGGCAGCCGTCCAGCCCGAACCGGCAGACGCCGCTGCGGTACGAGTCGCTCGACACCGTGCTCAACCGGCGCACGCGCTACGAGTACGACGGCCTCGACCGCATGATCGCCGTGACGACGAAGTCCGGCACCGGTACCGACACGGACAGCGGCTGGGCGCCCGCGTGGCCGATCGCCGAGTACGACTACGTCCTCGACGGCGCCGGCAACGTCGTGCAACGTGAGGTGTCCGGGACCGGGCTCACGGCCGACATCCGCAACTTCGTCTACGACGAGGCCAACCAGCTGTGCTGGCGCTCTCCGACGTCGGAGGCGTCCATCACGGCGACGCCTCCCTCGACGGGATGCACCACCTCGCGGCAGACCGCGTTCGACGGCAACGGCAACGAGACCACCGGCGCGAACGGGACCAACCGCACCGCGGCCTACAACCTGATGGACCAGACGAAGACGATCACGGTCGGGGCGTCGCCGACGAGCCTGGTGTACCTCGGTCTCGGCCAGGCACGGTGGATCGCCGAGGGCGCGTCGACCTTCCAGCACAACGTGCTGGGCACCGGCAGCCGCACCACGGGAACGTCGAGCGACCATTTCACGCGCGACGAGAGCGGCACCCTCGTCTCGCGCCGGAACGGATCCGCGAGGAGCTACTACCTCTTCGACGCGCTCGGCTCGGTCACCGGTCTGGTCAACGGCGACAGCACCGGGGCGGTCGCGGCGCGGTACGACTACGAGCCGCACGGCGGGCGGGACCTGTCCGCGACCGGCGTGTCGGCGGCAGCCGATGTGCCGCATGGCCAGTTCGGCTTCGCCGGCGGCTACCGCTCCGTCGGAGGCACGTACCACTACGGCCAGCGCTACTACGACCCGCTGAGCATGCGCTGGACCCAGGGCGACCCGCTTGACCAGACCGGCGATCTGCGCGAGGGCAATCGGTATGTCTACGCCGCCGGGGATCCGGTCGGCCTCGACGATCCGAGTGGCACCATAGTCTTGTGCGCGATCATCAAGAAGTGTCGCGAAACGGTGACCGATGCCGCGAAGAAGGCGAGAGGGCCGGTGACATCGGTCGCGAAGACCGTCGGCAAGGCGGTGTACAGAGTTCAGGCTGTCGGGTGCTACGCCCGCAAGTCGTTCATCGAGGACAACGACACCGAGGGCGTCGTCGACGCGGTCGTCGATGCGGCCAACTGCCTCAATCCGGTGAGCGGCTACACGGGCGACATTCCGGGCGGAGACAAGTGAGCGCGTGACCAAGTCATCTCGCACGGAGAAGCTCGAGGCTCTGGTCTGGGTGACGCTCGCTCTGGCGGTCGTGCCGAACACGGTGTCGGCCTTCGACGACGATGCGCTCGAAGGTGTCGCCTGGTCGAGCGTCCGAGCCGCGCTCTCGACGCTGTTCGTGCTCGCGCTTGTGGCGTTCCTCGTCAGCCGTCGTTCGGACCAACGGCGGTGACCGGGCGGCGCGCCGCGGTGGTTCCGAGGGCGGTGCGCGGAGTCGGGAAGCTCTACGTCAAGGGCTTGCAGGGCGGTGCGGGCTGGATGTAGCCGTTCGCGATCCAGAACTGGATCGCGGCGGCTGCGTTCGTCGCGCAGCTGACGGCCCCGTCGGGCGGGGTTGCCGCAGCGGTGCCGGTCAGCGAGGCGGCGGAGAGGCTGAGGGTGGCGGCCGTTGCGACGGCGAGGCGACGTGCGTTCATGTCCTGTCAGAACGCGCGTCTTCGCAACAACTTGCGCACTTGGCGGATGTCCCCGACCCACTCGGGCAGCGGAGTAGGTAGAACTCGACTCATGCCCACCTACATCATGGTCTCGACGCTGACGCCCGAGGGCGTCCAGACCGTCAAGAACAACCCGCAGCGCATCAAGGAGGTCAACCGCGAGGTCGAGCAGCTCGGCGCGTCGGTCAAGGCGCAGTGGGCGACGCTCGGCCACTTCGACTTCGTCAGCGTCGTCGAGGCGCCCGACGAGCAGACGATGTCGCGGGTCTCGCTCGAGCTCGGCTCCCGCGGGACGGCGAAGTACGAGACGCTGACCGCGATCCCGATCGACGACTTCATCTCGGGCCTCTAGCGCCATCAGGACGCTCGTCGTTGGATCCGGAGGGCGCGAGCACGCGCTCGTCCGCGCGCTGAACCGCGCCGCCTCGGTCACCGAGGTGCTCGCGGCACCCGGCAACGCCGGGATCGAGACCGAGGCGCGCGTGCTCGCGGTCGCCGCCGACGACGTCGCCGGGCTCGTCAAGGCGGCCGGCGACGAGCGGGTCGACCTCGTGGTCGTCGGGCCCGAGGTGCCGCTCGTCGCGGGGTTGGCCGATCAGCTCGAGGAGCAGGGGATCACCGTCTTCGGGCCGAGCCGCGACGCCGCGCGGCTCGAGGGCTCCAAGGCGTTCGCCAAGGAGGTCATGCGCGACGCGAACGTGCCGACCGCCGCGTACGCGACGGTCTCGACCGTCGAGGACGGCATGGCCGCGATCGACCGGTACCCCGTCGTGCTCAAGTACGACGGCCTGGCCGCGGGCAAGGGCGTCGTGATCGCCGAGGACGAGGCGACGGCCCGCGCGACGCTCGAGGACATGCTCGTCGATCAGCGGTTCGGCGCGGCGCAGGTCGTCGTCGAGGAGCACCTCGACGGCACGGAGCTCTCGCTGCTCGCGGTGTGCGACGGCGAGCGCGCGGTCGCGATGGCGCCGGCGCAGGACTACAAGCGGATCTTCGACGGCGACGAGGGGCCGAACACCGGCGGCATGGGCTCGTACTCGCCGGTGCCGGGCGTCGACGACCTCGACGCGATCGTCGCGCAGGTCCACCAGCCGGTCGTCGACCTCATGCGCGCGGGGGACACCCCGTTCCACGGCGTTCTCTACGCCGGGCTGATGCTCACGAGCGACGGCCCGAAGGTCCTCGAGTACAACGTCCGCTTCGGCGACCCCGAGACGCAGGCGGTGCTCCCGCGGCTGACGAGCGACCTCGGCGAGGTGCTGCACGCGGCCGCGCGTCGCGGCGGGCTGGAGGGCGTGACGCTCGAGTGGTCCGACGACTGGGCGGTGACGCTCGTGCTCGCCAGCAGGGGCTACCCGGAGTCCTCCTCGAAGGGCGACGTCATCTACGGCCTCGACGACGTGCCCGAGGGCGTCGAGGTCACACACGCGGGGACGAGGCACACCGACGGCGCGATCGTCACCGACGGCGGACGGGTGCTGAACGTGACCGCGCTGGGGCCGGATCCGGGCTCCGCGCGCGACGCGGCCTATGCTGCCGCCGACCTGATCACCTTCGACGGCCGGCAGCTGCGGCGCGACATCGCGCTGCGAGCCGTGGAGCAGACATGAGCGAGACGATCGAACCGGCCCCCCCGGCCGACACCCCCCTGACCCAGACCGAGACCGCGGACCTCGACGAGCTCGCCGAGGGCGCGCCGCGGGTCGGGATCATCATGGGCTCGAAGTCCGACATGGACGAGATGGAGAAGGCGGGCAAGGTGCTCGACGAGGCGGGCGTCAAGTCCGAGATCCGCGTCATGTCCGCGCACCGCGACCCCGACACGGTCGCCGACTACTGCAAGAACGCGCGGATGCGCGGGATCCGCGTGATCATCGCCGGCGCCGGCATCTCGGCCGCGCTCCCGGGTGTCGCGGCGGCCCACACCGACCTGCCGGTCATCGGCGTGCCGCTCACCTCGCGCCTGACCGCCGCGGGCGGCCTCGACGCGATCCTCTCGATCGTGCAGATGCCGCCGGGCGTGCCGGTCGGCTGCGTCGGGTTGGACAACCCGCGCAACGCGGCGCACCTCGCGCTGCGCATCCTCAATTCGTGACCATCAAGACCCTGTCGACCAGAGAGGTCTACGAGAACCCCTGGGTGCGCGTCCGCGAGGACGCGATCGAGCGCGAGGACGGCTCGCGCGGGATCTACGCGGTCGTCGAGAAGAACGAGGGCGCGCTCGTGGTCCCGTGGGACGGCGAGCGCGTGACGCTCGTCGGGCAGGTCAAGTACCCGGTCGGCGCGTTCTTCTGGGAGTTCCCGCAGGGCGCGATCGACCACGAGGACGCATCGCCCGAGGACACCGCACGGGCCGAGCTCGTCGAGGAGACCGGCCTGCGCGCCGGGCGCCTCCAGCACCTCGGCCGGCTCTTCTACTCGTACGGCCTGTCGAGCCAGGGCTTCGACCTGTGGCTCGCGACCGATCTCGAGCAGGGTGAGGCACAGCCCGAGGCGACCGAGGTCGGCCTGCAGACCCGCGCGGTGACGAAGGCCGAGTTCGACGGCATGGTCCGCTCGGGCAAGGTCGCCGACGCCGCCTCGCTGGCGGCGTGGGAGCTCCTGCGGATCCGGGGGATCGTGCTGTGAGCCTGCGGTCGATCTCGCCGCTCGACGGCCGCTACGCCCGCCAGCTGTCCGAGCTCGGCGACCACGTGTCGGAGTACGCGCTCATCCGCGCGCGGGTGCGGGTGGAGGTCGAGTGGCTGCTCGTGCTGGCGCCCGACCTCGACGCCGCCGCGTTGCGCTCCGCCTACGACGACTTCAGCGAGGAAGATGCCCAGGCCGTCAAGGACATCGAGAAGCGCACGAACCACGACGTCAAGGCGGTTGAGTACTTCCTGCGTGAGAAGGTCCCGCCCGAGCAGCGCGAGCTCGTCCACTTCGGCCTGACCAGCGAGGACGTCAACAACCTCTCGCACGCGCTCATGCTCAAGGGCGCCCTCGAACAGGCATGGCTCCCCGCGGCACGCTCTCTCACCGACGCAGTCTCGGACCTGGCACGCCAGACGAAGGCGACGCCGCTGCTCAGCAGAACCCACGGCCAGGCCGCGACGCCGACGACGTTCGGCAAGGAGATGGCGGTCTTCGTCAGCCGCTTCCGCCGGCAGATCGAGCAGATCGAGCGCCAAGAGTACCGC
>CADCVT010000358.1 GCA_902806215.1 uncultured Solirubrobacteraceae bacterium
AAACTGCGACGTCGCTCTCGACCTCGATCGGGCCGCTGGGCGGGTAGCGGCCGGTAAGGAGGAACGCGTACGCCAGCACCTGCGCGTTGTAGCGGATGTTGTAGGCGAGCAGCGCGTGCAGCCCGCGCGGCGCACGGCCCTTGACGAGCGCGAAGACCCACATCGCGGCGGCGCCCACGTACCAGACGGGCCCGAGGCCGGCCAGGATCAGGAACGCCGGGACCGCGAGCACGAACCGGAACCCGATCGTCCATCGCGACTGGCGCTGGGGCGGGTCGATCTCGACGTCGAGCGGGTACATGCCGGGCGCGCCGACGAAGCCCGGGAACAGTCCGCCGGCCAGCGTGCCGAAGGCGATCACGTGCGCCTGGTAGCGGACGTACGCGGCGAGGAACCGGTGCAGCGGCCCGGGCACCCGGCCGAGGGCGATGCCGGACACCCATGCCGCGACGGCGGCGAACGCCATGGCCACCGACCAGAGCTGAAGCCACACGACGTGCGGCAGCAGCAGCACGAACCGGAACAGCACGATCAGGCGGTGCCGGCGCAGCTCGTCGTCGTTGTCCATCCGCACGGGATGCCGCGGGCGCGGGAGCAGCGGCACGGTCTTCGGGTCGCTGTCCGGGAAGTGGTCGGTGAGGAGGAACAGGTACGCCGTCACCTGCGCGCCGTAGCCGGCGCAGAAGACGGTGAGGTCGCGGAGCCCGGGCGGCGTCCGGCCCCTGGCGAGCGTCGCGAACCAGGCGCAGACGGCCGCCCCGATCGCCGGCGGAACGAAGCCGAACGGCGTCGTGACGACCACGACGACGAACGCGCCGCCGAGCACGGCGGCCAGCAGCAGCGGCAGCAGCGCGAGCAGCAGCCGGGCGGCGATCGACCAGCGGCGCTGCCTGCCGTGCGACAGCGCCGGGAAGTCGATCGGGTAGCTCCCGGCCGTACCGATGCCGGGGAAGGGGTTGGCGCCGACGAACAGGTACGCCTGGAGGTGCAGCGTGAAGCGCACGAAGAGCTCGTACGCGTCGTGGAACGGACGGGGCACGCGTCCGAGCACGAGCGCCACGAGCCAATGGATCGGCCAGAGCGCCAGCATGAGCGGCGCCCACACGGAGAACACGGCGAGGTGCACAAGCGCGAGGATGAGCCGGAACGCGACGGTCAGCCGCGACCGCCGCAGATCGTCCCGGACCACGAAGCGCACGCCGACCAGCTACCCCGATGACTCCCCGACTCCTCCTTGCGCCGGACAAGTTCAAGGGCACCTTCACGGCCGCCGAGGTCGCGGCCGCCCTGGGCCGCGGCGTCGAACGCGCCGGGTTCGCGCCGCCCGACCTGTGCCCAGTCGCCGACGGGGGCGACGGGACGCTGTCGATCCTGCTCACCGCGCTCGGCGGGACGACCGCCGGCCTGACGGTCTCCGACCCGCTCGGCCGGGCCGTCGCGGCGGGCTTCGCGCTGATCGAGGGAGGCGGCACCGCGATCGTCGAGGTCGCCGAGGCGAGCGGGCTCGCGCGCGTGTCGGAGGCGCATCGCGACGCGGAGCGAGCGTCCTCCCGCGGTACCGGCGAGCTCATCGCGGCCGCCGTCGACGCCGGCGCCGCCGTCGCGCTCGCCGCGGCCGGCGGGAGCGCGATGACCGACGGCGGGCTCGGCGCGATCGAGGCGGTCCGCGAAGCCGGCGGCCTGCGTGGCGCGCGGCTCGTCGTGCTGTGCGACGTCCGCACGCCGTTCGAGGACGCGGCTCGGGTCTACGGGCCGCAGAAGGGCGCGGACCCCGCAGCCGTGGGGCGATTGACCGCGCGGCTCGACCGCCTCGCGACGTCGTTCGCGCGCGACCCGCGTGGCGTCCCGATGACCGGCGCCGCAGGCGGGCTCGCCGGCGGCCTGTGGTCCGAGCTGGACGCGCGGCTCGAGCCCGGCGGGCCGTTCGTGCTCTCCGCGCTCGACTTCGACGAGCGGCTGCGTGCCACGAAGGCGGTCATCACCGGCGAGGGCCGGCTCGACGCGACGACGCTCGAGGGGAAGATCGTCGGCGAGATCGCGACGCGCGCGCGGCAGGGTGGCGTGCCGTGTCACGCGGTGTGCGGGCAGAACGCGATGAGCGCCTTCGACGCGCGCGTTCTCGACATCCACCGGATCGTCGAGGCGCCCTCTCTGGCCGACCTGGAGGAGGCCGGAGCGTTCCTGGCTGCGAACCTCTGACGCTCGTGTCCTCTGTTCGCTGTCACCGCGCGGGCCCACTGGGGTTCGTCTAGCCCGAGTGCCCTCCATCTACCTCCCGACTCCAGGGCGGCGAGCGATCGTCGTCGGCGCAGGCTCGTTCGGCACCGCCGTCGCGGTGCTGCTCGCGCGCGGCGGGCTGCGGACGACGCTCCAGGCGCGGACGCCCGAGCAGGCGCGCTCGTTGTCCGAGCACCGCGAGAACCGCGTCTACCTCCCCGGTGTCGAGCTGCCGCGCGAGCTGCGGATCGAGGACGTCCGCTCGGGGCTCCAGCGTGCCGAGTTCGTGTTCCTCGGCGTGCCGTCACGCGGCCTCGACGAGGTCATCGCGGGGCTGCGCGAGGCCGGGCTTCCGAGCAAGGCGGCGGTCGTGTCGCTCGCCAAGGGTCTCGTCCCGCCGGACGGGCGCGCGCCGAGCGAGCTGCTGCGCGGCCTGCTCGGCGAGGGCCGCGTCGCGGTGATCGGCGGCCCCGCCCACGCGCGGGAGATGGTGCACGAGGGCGCCGGCCTCGTCGCCGCGTCGTCGAACGAGCAGCTCGCCGCCGCGATCGCCCAGGTGTTCATCCGCGCGGGGGTCGTGTGCGAGGAGTCCAACGACCCGGTCGGCGTCGAGCTGGCCGGCGCCGCGAAGAACGCCGCCGCCCTCGCGGCCGGCGCGACCGAGGCCCAGGGCCTCAACGCCGCGGGCGCCGCGGCGGGGCACATCTTCGCGGAGGTCTGGCGCTACGCAGAGGCGCGCGGGGCGCAGCCGGCGTCGCTCATCGGCCTCGCCGGGACCGGCGACCTCGTCGCGACCGCGCTCGCGCCGCAGTCGCGCAACCGCCGGGCGGGCGAGCTGCTCGGCGAGGGCGTCGCGACCGAGGAGATCCCGGGTCGGATCGGCCAGGCGGTCGAGGCGCTCGACCTCGTTCCGCTCCTTGCGCGCGCCCTCCAGGACGCCGGCATCGACGCCCCGGTGACGAGCGGCCTGTCGCGCCTCATCGCGGGGGACCTCCCCCTCGACGACTGGATCGCGCTCGTCCGGACGACCGTCCCGCCGTCCCCCGCCCGGCGGCGCCTGGGGCGCCCGCAGCGAGGGTTCTGGAAGCGCCAGGTCGACCGCTGGCGCGACTGGCGTGGGCGAGACGCGGCGCTCGTCCCCTAGAACGCGTAGAGCTCGACGCGGTATCCGTCGGGGTCGGTCACCTGTACCCGGACGAAGTTGCCGTCGTCCCCTACGGGGGGTCAGACCCCCTTACGCCCGTTTGCAGGGGAATCGTGCTCTTCGTCCACGTTTGACGTATGCAACCGGGGGGTCAGACCCCCTTACGCGGGTTTGCAGGCGAATCGTGCTCCTCGTCTACGTTTGACGTAGAGGGGTCAGCCCCCTTACTTGCGCTCGGCGAGCTCCGTCATGACCGCCTCGTAGACGCCGGGGCCGTTGCCGGCCTCGGCGACGCGGGCGTTCGGCGGGAGAGCCCCGACGAGGAGCGGGTCGCGGTCGAGTGCGTTCGCGACGAGCCAGAAGGTGCCGACCGCCTCGGCGGCGGTCAGGTCCTCGCGGGAGTCGCCGACCGCGATGCACGCGTCCGCCGCGTACCCGCGCGCCTGCCGGTGGCGCACGACGGCGCGGCCCTTCGAGACGCCCTTCGGCACGAGGTGGAACGCTCGCCACCCGCGCTCGATCGGATGGATCGCCCCGTTGTCGACGAGCCGCAGGTGCTCGAACCCGTGCTCCTCCAGCAGCGCCGTCGCCTCGAGCGCGTCGATGTCGCCGCGGAAGAGATGCGACACGTCGCGGTCGACGTGCCACGGGTCGTGGTACTCGAAGGCGTCCGGGCCGTAGCGGTCGAGCAGGAACTCGGGCGCGCCGGTCGCCCCGATCTGCTCGAAGACGCTGCGCTCGCCCGGCCGGTACGGCGCGGTCAGCCAGTCCTCGTCGTTGGGGTAGATGACCGCCGCGCCCGCCTCGAAGATGTACGCGCTGCACCCGAGCAGCCGCGCGCCCTCGTTGACCTGCGCGCGGCGCCGGCCGCTCATCAGCACGACCTCGACCTCCGCGCGATGGCACAGCTCGATCGCGCGGAACGGGAGGTTCGTGATCCGCCCCTCGCCGTCGTGCATGATCGACGCGTTCGCGCCGAGCAGCGTGTTGTCGAGGTCGACGTAGAGCGCGCTGAGCTTCGTCACGGCAGCGTGTACTCGGAGCCGTCGATCCGCACCGTCCGGCCGATCGCCTCGCCGTCGAGGAGCGCGCGGACCTGCTCCTCGTCATGGCTCTTCCCGAAGGCGCGCCCAGCGTCGTTCTTCGCGCTCAAGATGCCCATCGTCGGCGTCCCGTCCCGGTCGTAGAGCGCGGTGAACGACTCAGTCAGGGCATGAGGGACATCTCCCTCGATGATCGTCGTTCGCGCGCTCTCGACGGAGGGCGCATGCGAGCTGAACTCCGCGGGCTCGGACCCGAGCAGTAGCGCGTGGTGCTTCGTCAGGTACCACCCCACTGCCGTGGCGAGCCCGCGACCCGGCGACTCGCGCAACCGGTCCACGAGAGTCACCGCGCTGTGCAGCGTGTAGTTGTTCGCCGGCCCGCCGAAGAAGGCCAGCCCGCCGGTGACCGTCGGCGTGACGTCGTCGAGCGAGAGGCCCATCTCCAGCGCCGCGGTCTGCACCGCGCTCGGGAAGCACGAGTAGAGGTCGAGGTGCTCGACCTCCGGCCGTCCGAGCGCCTCGAAGATCGCCGCGATCGCGGGCGAGCGGTGCAGCGAGGCGCGCTCACCCACGAACCACTCGTCCTCCGCGCCCGTCGAGCCATGCACGAACACCCACTCGTCGCGCGGCACGCCGGCCGCCGCGGCGGTCTCCGCGCTGCACACGACGACCGCCGCCGCCTGGTCGACCTGGATGTTGGCGTTCATGACCTTGCGGTACGGGCTCGAGACGAGCCGGTTGGACGGCCCTGCCGTCGCGACCTCCTCCGGCGTGAACCGCGAGCGCGACCACGCGTCCGGATGCGACGCCGCCACCTCCGAGAACCGCGACCACCACGACGACACCCACGCGACGTGCTCGTCCACCGAGCGTCCCGCCGCCGCCCGGTGCGCGTGCTCGATCAGGGGGTAGTAGAAGATCGGCGCGATCAGGCCGGCCTCGGTCTCCAGCGGGTGCGAGGCGTCGCGGTCCTTGCCGACGACGCGGCTCGGCTCGCCGCCCGGATCCTCCCAGCCCGTCTCCTGTCCCGCCTTCACCGCGGCCATGTACGGCGTCATCGCCTCGGCGCCGACGACCAGGGCGGCGTCGAGCACGCCCGACGCGACCCGCGCCGCGGCGTCCCCGATCAGCGCCAGCGGCCCGACGCCCCCGCGCGCGCTGCGGACGGTCTCGCACGGCCGGATCCCGAGCGCCGCCGACAGCGCGCTCCCCGGGTCGGCCACCGGCCACGAGAACGAGTCGACGACGGCGACGCTCTTGACCTTGTCGAGGAGCGAGCCGCGAGTGGCCGCGCGCGCCACCTCCTCCATCTGCTCGAGCGGGGGCGGCGGATCTTCCCGGTACGTGCGCTGGGCGGCACCGACGATGACGGGTGTGCGTGGGTCCATGGCGACCCGCCACCCTAGAGTGACGAGCGTGGCCGTGACCGACCGGAGAGCAGAGCCGTGGGACGCCCTGCTCGAGGCCGGGCGCGGCGACGAGCGGCTCGTGCGCGAGGCGAACGAGGGCGCGCGGCGCCCCGTCCTGCGCGATCTCCCGCCGCTGCATCCCAAACTGCTCGAGGCACTCGACACGCTCGGGATCGAGCAGCTCTACCGGCATCAGGTCGACGCCGTGCACGCCGCGATGGAGGGCGACTTCATCGTCACCACCGGCACCGCGTCGGGCAAGAGCATGTGCTTCAACCTGCCGACGCTGCACCACCTGCTCCAGCAGCCGTCGTCGCGCGCGCTCTACCTGTACCCGACGAAGGCGCTCGCCCAGGACCAGGCGCGGGCGCTCGCGTCGTTCGGCCTCGGCAAGCAGATCCGCCCCGCGATCTACGACGGCGACACGCCGCGCGAGGAGCGCCTGGCCATCCGCCGCCGCGCCAACATCGTCCTCACGAACCCCGACATGCTCCACGTCGGGATCCTCCCCAACCACCGCGCGTGGGCCGACTTCCTGCACCGCCTCGACGTGGTCGTCGTCGACGAGGCGCACGTCTACCGCGGCGTGTTCGGCTCGCACGTCTCCAACGTGCTGCGGCGGCTGCGGCGGCTCGCGCCGCACGCGCGGTTCTTCATGGCGAGCGCGACGATCGCCAACCCGGTCGAGCTGGCCGAGCGGCTGACCGGCGTCGACGACATCGCGCTCGTCGACCAGGACGGCTCGCCGCGCGCGCGGCGCAAGCTCGCGATCTGGAACCCGCCGCTGACGGACGAGGCGCTCGGGACCAGGCGCTCCTCGATCGGCGAGGCCGCCGACCTGCTCGTCGAGCTCGTGCAGGGCGGCGCGCGGACGATCTGCTTCATCAAGTCGCGCAAGGCGGTCGAGCTGACGTCGAAGATCGTCCAGGACCGCCTGCGCGACATCGGCGACGGCGCGCTGGCCGACACGGTCGCTCCATACCGCGCGGGCTACACGGCGCAGCAGCGCCGCGAGCTCGAGGCGCGGCTCGTCAGCGGCGAGCTGCGCGCTGTCGTGACGACCGACGCGCTCGAGCTCGGGATCGACATCGGCGCGCTCGACGCCGCCGTTGTCGTCACGTTCCCTGGCACCGTTGCGTCGCTGCGGCAGATGTGGGGCCGCGCCGGCCGCCGCGGCCGCGGGCTCGCGGTCTACGTCGCCGGCGAGGACGCGCTGGACCAGTTCTTCTGCCGGC
>CADCVT010000359.1 GCA_902806215.1 uncultured Solirubrobacteraceae bacterium
GCCGGCGCTGCCGCCGGCACCGGAGCCGGAGCCCTCGGAGCCGAGCTTCGCGTTGTCCTGGGCCACGTTGCCCGGCTGGGACGGGAACGCACCGCGCGAGTCGTCGCCGCTGATCGGCAGGTCCGGAGGCAGGTTCGTGACCTCGAAGACGCCCACGCCCTGCACGGCGTCGACCGTGTAGACGAGGTTGGTCTTCTTGCCACCGAGGACCGCGCCCTTGGCGTCACGCTGCGGGGCCCAGTAGGCATCCCAGACCTCGCTGGCACCGCCGGTGAAGAATCCGAACTGCTTGAGATCCTTCGCGTTGCGCGTGTCGATCAGGCGCAGGCCCTGCTGGTAGTAGCCGATCGCGACGATGCCGCTCGGGTGGAAGTCGAACCAGTGCGCGGAGCAGAAGCCGCCGACCGGCGTCGACAGCCCGCCGCCCGCCTCCTGCGGTGCCTGGATCGTGTCGAGGACGCGGATCGAGCCCTTGTCCGGCTCGCTCTTCGGGTTGCTGGCGCGGTACTCCGCACCATCGAGGTCGGGGACCTCCCACGTCTGGAAGGTGCCCGCGTTCGAGCAGACGACCTCGTCGCCCTCGTTCGCGTAGTCCTCCTCGGTGATCAGCGCGACGTTGCCGTTGGTGACGTTCGGGGCCTTGCCCTTGCCGAAGGCCTTGGCGTTCGGGCGCTGGACGTTGTGATGGATGAAGTCGTTGAACGGGCTCTTGCGCCCGTCGGCCGTCGTGCCGTTGATGACCTGCGGGTTGAACGCGTCCGTGATGTCGAAGATCGCGGTGCCGCCGGCGCCGGCATGCAGTGCCAGGCCCGCCCCGTCGACCTGCCAGTGGTGGCCCGCCGGGCTGTCGAACTCAGGCGGGTTCGCATGGCCGGCCGGTGAGACGACGGTCTTGACCTCGCGCGGCTGCGTGAGATCGCTGAGGTCGAGGATCGAGAACTTGTTCCCCGTGCTGCCGGCGGTGTACGCGACCGAGCACGACGGGTTCATGCACGCGACGGTGTGCGTGCTGGTCGTGATGGAACCGGTGCCGGTCGAGGGCGTGCGGCTGAGGATCCTCGGGCTCGCAGGATTGGTGACGTCGACGATGATGAGCTCCCGGCCGCCGATCCGGCCGGTCTTGTTGTCGCCGCCCGGGCCGACGGACGCCTGCGCGAGGTCGTTGCCGACGAGGATGAAGCGCTGGATCTTGCCGTCGGCGCCCTCGCGCTCGCCGAGGGTCATCGCCTCGTTCTCGAAGACCGGGTTCGCGAGCTTGCCTGCGAGCTTCGGAGCTTTCGGGTCCGACACGTCGATCACGGAGATCGACTCGAGGCCGGAGACGTAGAAGAAGGGCGCCGAGCGTGAGAACACGCCGGCGATCGCGGACGTGCCAGGAAGATTGGCGACGCGCGTGACGTTCGGGCTGGCGACGACAGGCGTGCCCTGGGCGTCGGCCTGAGGTGCCTTGCCGGAGAAGAGTAGGAAACCTGCGATGGGCAGCAGCGTCAGAGCGACGAGTGCCGCGATCGCGCGCGGAGAGATGGCCATGGGCGCAGCGTAGCTCCGGATTTCCGTGTGAGCGCCGCTTTGGCGCGCGGTGCCGTCCGTCTTAACGTGGTCTTCGCACGCGCTTCGCAGCGCTCGCGGGCCGATAGCCGGGCGCGTCGTCCTCCAACACCCGGTACGTCCCGCCCGGGACGGGTTCGACCCAGGCGATGCGGTCACCGTCCTGCGCTGCTGAGATGGGCGGCCCACCCTCGGCCTCCAGGTACCGGACCTCTACGGGCCCACGCTCACCGGACGCGGCGACCTCTTCTACTTCCTCGACCGTCGCTACGCGCCGTCCCCGCAGGTCGACGTCGGTGGGAACGACGTCGTCGCCGATGCGGTCGATGCGCGTTCGCGTCCGCGATCGCAGCGTGCCCGGACTGGAGCGTCGTGGGCCAGTGAGGTCTTTCGGACCATCGATTGATCATCGCTGCCTGAACATCGCCGCGCGCCGATCGCCGAGGTTGCGATGAGTTTTCGCGCGCCCCCCGGTCTTGGTGTTCGAGAACGCAACCGCCGTACCGACCTGAAGGAGCCCACCATGGCCACGCAGCCCCGCCTCGTCTTCGTCAACCTCCCCGTCACCGACCTGCCGGCGTCGAAGGAGTTCTTCGGCAAGCTCGGTTTCGAGTTCGATCCGAAGTTCACCGACGACGACTGCGCGTGCATGGTCGTCGCGGAGGGCGCGTCCTACGTGATGCTGCTCGACCGGACGCGCTTCGAGGACTTCGCGGTCAAGCCCGTCGCCGACGCCCACGCGACGACCCAGGCGCTCATCTGCCTCTCGGCCGAGGACCGGGCGGGCGTCGACTCCTTCGCCGACGCGGCCCTCGCGGCCGGCGGGTCGCCCGCGAAGGAGCCGATGGACATGGGCTTCATGTACGGCCGCTCGTTCGCCGACCTCGACGGCCACCACTGGGAGGTCATGTGGATGGACCCGAAGGCCGTGGAGCAGGGCCCGGCCGAGATGGCCGCCCAGCCGGCCTGACCCTCAGAGGTCGTGCTGCTGGAGCCAGAGCTCCAGCAGTGCGACCTGCCAGAGCTTGTTGCCGCCGATCGTGGTGCGGTGGTCGTTCGGCTCTCCGAGCATCCGCTCGATCACCGCGCGGTCGAAGATCCCGCGGTCGCGCGCCGCGGCCGACGTGAGCGTGTCTCCGACGAGCTCGTGGAAGCTCCCCTCGATGTGCTTGAGAGCCGGCACGGGGAAGTAGCCCTTCGGGCGGTCGACGACGTCGCTCGGCAGCACGGTCCGCCCCGCGCGCTTGAGCACGCCCTTGCCGTCCTCGGCGAGCTTGAGCTCGGGCGGGATGCGGGCCGCCAGCTCGACGAGCTCGTGGTCGAGGAACGGCACGCGCGCCTCGAGCCCCCACGCCATCGACATGTTGTCGAGGCGCTTGACGGGGTCGTCGACGAGCATGATCTCGGTGTCGATCCGCAGCGCGCGGTCGACCGCGGTCTCCGCGCCGTCGCGGTCGAAGTGCGCGTCGAGGAACGCGTGGCTCGCGTCCTTCGACAGCCGCAGGTCCGGCGCGACGAGCCGGTTGATCTCGTCGTGCGGGCGGTCGAAGAACGCCTCGCGGTAGCGCTCGGTCGGGTCGCCCGAGGTCCGCGCGATCTCCTGGTACCAGGAGTAGCCGGCGAGCACCTCGTCGGCGCCCTGACCGGACTGCACGACCTTGATCTCCTTGGCGACCTCCTGGCTGAGGAGGAAGAACGCGACGGCGTCGTGGCTGACCATCGGCTCGCTCATGTGCCGCACGGCCTCGGGGATCGCCGGGAGCAGGCGGTCGTCGTACACGGGGATCTTGCGGTGGTCGGTGCCGAAGTGCGCGGCGACCTTGTCCGACCAGACGAACTCGTCGCCCTCGACGCCCCCGCGGTCCTGGAAGCCGATGCTGAACGTCGTCAGCCCCTTCTGGCCCTGCTCGGCCAGCAGCGCGACGATGAGGCTCGAGTCGAGGCCGCCCGAGAGGAAGACGCCGACGGGCACGTCGGCGACCATCCGGCGCCGGACGGCGACGCGCAGCGCCTCGAGCAGCGCCTGCTTCAAGTCCTCGGCCGACCAGCCCGCGCGTGCCGGGTCACGCTCGAACGACGGCTCCCAGTAGCGCGTGCGCGTGCGGCTCCCGTCCGGCTCGATCGCCAGCAGCGTCGCCGGCTCGAGCTTGCGGACGCCCTCCAGGATCGTCCGCGGCGCCGGCACGACGCTGTGCCACGACAGGTAGTGCTGGAGCGCGACGGGGTCGATCGACGTGTCGACGCCGCCGCCGGCCAGCAGCGCGCGCGGGGTGGAGGCGAACCGCAGCGCGCCGCCGACCTCGGCGAGGTAGAGCGGCTTGATCCCCAGGCGGTCGCGCCCGAGCAGCGTGCGCTTCGTCCGGGTGTCGACGAAGCAGAACGCGAACATGCCGTAGAGGCGCTCGACGAAGCGGTCGCCCCACTCGTGCCACGCCTTGAGCATCACCTCGGTGTCGCTCGTGGAGAAGAAGCGGTGGCCCTTGCCGGTCAGCTCCTCCCGCAGCTCCTTGTAGTTGTAGATGATGCCGTTGAAGACGCCGGCGAGCCCGAGGTCGGCGTCGACCATCGGCTGGGCGCCTCCGGGGCTGAGGTCGATGATGGAGAGCCGCCGGTGCGCGAGGGCGACGTGGCCGGTCGACCACGCGCCGCTGCCGTCCGGGCCGCGCCGCTCGAGCTGCTCCGCCATGCGCCAGACGGCAGCGACATCTGCCGGGCCGTCCTTGGCGATCTCTCCTGCCAGTCCGCACATCGAGGGGTGTGAACGGTATGTCAACGGGCGGCGGGGTGGCTCAGAGGCCTGACCGCCAGTCTGCGCCGTCCGCTGCGTTCCAGGGTCCATGCCTCGCCTGCCGCTCCTGATCCTGCTCTCCCTCCTCGCCCTCGCGCTGCCCGTCGCGACCGCTCCCGCCGCCGTGCCCGCCGGCGCCGACTACACGGAGGCGTTCATCCCGACCGCGGACGGCCAGAGCCTCCACGCCGACGTCCTGCGGCCGAAGGGCGTCACCGGCCCGGTGCCGGTCATCGCGATCGTCAGCCCCTACCTCGGGCACTCCGGCGGCGGCACCTCCGCCGACCCGTTCGCCGAGAAGCCGTCGGATCGCTTCAAGGACCTCTTCGACGGCGCGAAGGTCTTCCAGCGCGGCTACGCGGTCGTCATGGTCGACCTGCGCGGCAGCGGCGGCAGCACCGGCTGCCTCGACATCCTCGGGCCGGGCGAGCAGGAGGACATCCGCGCCGCCGTCGAGTGGGCGGCCAAGCAGCCGTGGTCCAACGGCCGCGTCGGCATGTACGGCAAGTCCTACGACGGCAACACCGGCGTCGCCGGCGCCGCGATCCGCCCGAAGGGCCTGCACGCCGTCGTCGGCCAGCAGGTCGTGGGCGACCGCTACAGCGGCAGCTACTCGAACGGCGTGCGCTACCTCCAATCCGTCGCGTACCCGGGCGTGAGCTATGGCCCGGGCGCCGAGGCGGGGTGGACCGAGTCCGACAGCCCGCAGTACGCGATCAACTCGCTGTCGCACAACGTCGACTGCCAGGCGGGCCTCGCCGGCCACTACAACCCGGACAAGAACACCGAGTTCTGGCAGACCCGCGACTTCGTCAAGAAGGGCAAGGGGTCGACGGTCCCGTTCCTCATGACGACCGGCTTCGTCGACGCGAACACGAACATCGGCGCGAAGGCGATCGACTTCTACAACGGCCTCGCGGGCGAGAAGCGCCTGTGGCTCGGCTGGTGGGACCACGTCCGCGGCAACGACATGGTCGGCAACAAGCTCGCGATGGGCCGCGCCGGCTGGTTCGACGAGGTCATGCGCTTCTACGACAAGCACCTCAAGCAGATCGAGCCGAGCGTGCAGGATCCCGCCGTCGTCGTGCAGGGCAGCGACGGGGCGTGGCGCAGCGAGCAGAGCTGGCCGCCCGCGGACGCGCAGGACTTCTCGATCCCGCTCAACGAGGGCACCTACCGCGACGACGGGCGCAACAACGGCTCCAACGACGACGCGGCGGGCGCGGGCGGAAGCGGGAACGGCGACAGGACCGGCGACGGCGTGTGGACGATCTCGCCTCCGCTGCCGCACGCCGCGCACGTGGCGGGGATCCCCAAGGCGACCGTCAAGGCGCTCGCGCAGGTCGCCGACACGAACCTCGTCCTCAACGTCTACGACATCGCCCCGAACAACAAGGCGACGATGATCACCCGCGGCGCGACGCTGTTCGATCCGCTTCAGTCCGCGGACGTCCCGATGTACCCGTCGGAGTGGACGTTCCAGCCCGGGCACCGCATCGGCGTTCTCGTCAGCGGCTCGAATTCCGAGGCCTGGGTCCACACGCCCACGAACACGCAGCCGCAGGTCGGCGGCGGCACGGTCACGCTGCCGCTGCTGCGCGTCAAGCGCACCAGCGACCAGCCCGGCGCGCCGGCGCCGCGCCTGGGCACGTACCGCCAGAAGGCGCCGTTCGACGTCGCGCCTGCCGTCATCACCGCCGCGACGAAGGCCGGCATCGTGCCGCCCGCGCAGGTCGACCCGCCGGTCACGCGCGAGGGCTCGGGCGACGCCCCGGCCTCGCCGCCGGCCGCCTCCGCCGCCGCCTCGGGCGCCGCCCGCTCGGGCTTGGTCGCGCC
>CADCVT010000360.1 GCA_902806215.1 uncultured Solirubrobacteraceae bacterium
CCGCGATCGAGCCGATGGGGAGCGTGAACTGCGACTCGCCCGAGAAGAACGCGAGGCCGGCGGGCACCGCCCGCGCCCGGGCCGTCGAGGTCAGCGTGATGGCGAACAGGAAGTCGTTCCAGCAGAAGATGAACACGAGGATCGCCGCCGTGAACATGCCGGGCGCGGCCAGCGGGACGATGACCTTGCGGAACGCCTGCGACGGCGTCGCGCCGTCGACCTGCGCCGCTTCCTCGAGCTCGAACGGGATCTCTCTGAAGAACGCGACGAGCGTGTAGATCGCCAGTGGCAACGCGAACGTCAGGTACGGGATGATCAGGCCCGGATAGGTGTCGTAGAGGCCGAGCGCACGCCACATGTCGAACAGCGGGCCGACGACGGAGATCGGCGGGAACATGGCGATCGCGAGCGCGCCGCCGAGGACGAGCGACTTGCCCGGGAAGTTCAGGCGGGCGATCGCGTAGGCGGTGAACGACGCGAGGATGATCGCGATCGTCGTGGCGATCAGCGCGATGGCGATCGAGTTGATCAGCGGGCGCAGGAACGGCGAGTCGAAGCCGCCGCTGAAGAGCGCCTCGTAGTTCTCGAAGCTCCACTTCGACGGGATCAGCCTCTTGTCGCTGATCGTCGCGGGCGCCTTGAGCGACAGCATCAGCAGCCAGAACACCGGGAACAGCGCCGAGATCACGACCGCGGTGAGGCCGACCGTCCACAGCGTCTTCTCGCGACCGGAGTGCTTGAGCATCTAGTCGTCGCCCTTTCCGGGGACGGCGGCGCCGAAGCCGCGCACGAACAGGAACGCGATCGTCAGGACGATCAGGAAGATGAGGACCGACACGGCCGAGCCGAGGCCGAGGTTGAGCCGGGATATGAGCTGGTCGTAGCCCACGATCGACACGGACTCCGTGTCCACCGCGCCACGGGTCATCACGAAGATCGAGTCGAAGACGCGGAAGGCGTCGAGCGTGCGGAACAGCAGCGCGACGAGGATCGCCGGCTTCATCAGCGGCAGCGTGATCTGCGTGAAGCGCTGCCAGGCGCTCGCGCCGTCGACCTTCGCCGCCTCGTAGAGGCCCTCGTCGATCGTGGTCAGACCGGCGAGCAGCAGCAGGGCCATGAACGGCGTGGTCTTCCACACCTCGGCGGCGATGATCACGAAGAACGAGCTGAACCGCTCGCCGAACCACGCCTTGTCGTCGGCGATGAACGGCAGGCCGTTGACGAAGCCCGAGTCGGGCGAGAACGCGAAGAACCACGCGAACGACGCCACCACGGTGATGATCCCGTACGGGATCAGGACCGACGTGCGGATGAGGCCGCGGCCGAAGATCGCGCGGTGCATGACGAGCGCGAGGATCATGCCGAGCACGAGCTCGATGGCGACCGACACGACGGTGATGAACGTCGTGTTGAACAGCGCCTCCCACCACAGCTGCGAGGTCAGCACGGTGACGTAGTTGTCGATCCCGACGAAGCCGCCCTCGTCCGGGAAGCGCAGATCGACCTCGCGGACCGACAGGATGATCGCGTAGATGATCGGATACGCCGTGACCAGCAGCATCATCGCGACGGCCGGCGCGCACAGCATCCAGGCGAGCTTGCGCTCGGCCCGCGCCCGCTCGGTCAGCCCGACCTTCTTCGGCTTCGTCGCGGCCGCGCCGACCTGCGGCGGGACGGAGGTGCTCACAGCAGACCCTCGCGCTTGATCGCCTTCTCGATGTTCTCCTTGAGCTTGTCGAACGCCGAGGCGTCGAGCTCGCCGGCCGGGTGGAGCGCGTCCTGCATCGCCAGGGACAGGTCTTGGTAGGCGGGCGACTCGCTCGGGCGCGGCGCGGCGTCGCGGATCGACTCGCGGATCACGTCGGCGAAGCCCGGATAGATCTCGTCCTTCAGCGCGGCGTCCTCGTAGAGGTCCTCGCGCACCGGCGGCAGGCCGCCGGTCTTGGCGATCTCGATCTGGTTCTCGGGCTTGATCATGCACTCGATCGCCTCGAACGCGAGGTCCTTGTTCTTCGAGTACGACGAGACGCCGATGTTGATGCCGCCGAGTGGGGGCTTGCTCTCCTCGCCGGCCTCGATCCCCGGGTACTTCGCCGCGGCCATCTGCTCGAAGACCTTCGGCGCGTTCTCCTTCGCCGACGGGAACACGAAGGGGTAGTTGATCATGAAGGTCGAGTCGCCGGCCTCGAACCCGAGCCGGCCCGTGTCCTCGTCGGACGTGTCGATGTTGGCCGCCGCGAACTTGCCGCCGGCGATCTTCGCCATCGTCTCGAGCGCCTTCTTGGTCGGCGCCTCGTCGAGCTTGAGCGCCTCGGGCCCGCTGAGGACCTGCGTGCCCGCGGACTCGATCATCGCGTTGGCCCACACGACGAGGCCCTCGTACTTCTTGGCCTGCACCTGGATCTTGCCCTCGTCCGGGCCGATCTTCTCGGCCTGCTCGAGCATCTCGTCCCAGGTCTCCGGCGCCTTGTCGACGCGGTCCTTGCGGTACCAGAGCAGCTGCGTGTTCGACCACGCCGGGACGTTGTAGAGCTTGTCCTCGAACTGCGCGGTCTTGAGCACGCTCTCGAAGACGTTCTCGGTCAGCGCGGCGCGGCGCTCCTCCGGGACCTCGGCAAGCCAGCCGGCGTTCGCGAACTCGCCGGTCCAGATGATGTCCATGCCGATCAGGTCGATCGTCCTGTCCTCGGCGCCGAGCCGGCGGACGAGCTGCTCGCGCTGCTGGTCGGCGCGCGCGGGCAGGTACTCGAACTTGATCGAGTAGCGGCCCTGCGACTCCTTCGAGCACGCCGCCGCGGCCTTCTGCGGGCCGCCACCGGGCTCGTTGAAGATGAAGTACCTCAGGGTGACACCGGAGCCCGAGCCCTCGTCGTCGCCACAGGCCGCCAGTCCCAGCGCCAGTGCTGAGAGAAGACAGGCGACCCAGACCCTCCCCATGGTGCACCCGGCTACCCCCTCAGCGTGGCGACAAACCCCTCTCCACCGGACAAGGTCTGCGGCGCCTGACCGGTCGCTCCGTGGGTGTGGCGCACCACCGCTCCCGCGGCCGGCGCGGGGCGTTCCTCGGACGACAGGTTGAGCGCGACGAGGTGGTCGTCTCCACGCCGGAACGCGATGACGCCGTCCGCCGCGTCGACGAGCTCGAGGCCCGGTCCGAGCGAGCGCCGCAGCGCGACGAGGTCGCGGTACAGGTGCAGCGCGGAGGTCGGCTCGGCGTCCTGCTGCGCGACACCGCCGCCGGGCGGGCAGGCGGCCGGCAGCCACGGCGTCGCGTCGCTGAACCCGCCGTGGGGCGCGTCGGCGTCCCAGCACATCGGCGTGCGGAACGGGTCGCGTCCGGCGCGGTCGTCGGGCGGCGTGCCGTCGGCGCCGCCCGCCATCGCGATCTCGTCGCCCTGGTAGACGAACACCGGGCCCGGCAGGGTCAGGGCGAGCATCGCGGCCGCGCGTGCGTTGACCTCCCCCACGCGGTCGGGCAGCCGCGGGAAGTCGTGGTTGGAGAGCACCCACGCGACGTCGAGGCCGACCGCCGCCGCGACTGCCGCGGGCACGGCGGTCGCGTCCCACGACGCGTGGAACAGCTCGAACGAGAACGCGACCTCGAGGTGCTCGAGGTAGGGCGCGAGCTCGGCCGAGGGCAGGTAGACCTCGCCGACGAGGAACGCGTCGCCGGCGCCCTCGCGCAGCGCGGCGAGCGCGATGCCGATGTCGGGCGCGTTGCGCGAGTGCACGTGCTGCAGCCCGGCGTACTCCTCGTTGGCCTCGGGCAGCGGCGGCGGGACGGTCGCGACCGGGTCGTCGCGCATCTCGGGGTCCTTGAGCAGGCGGTCGATCGCGTCGAGGCGAAAGCCGTCGACGCCGCGCTCGCGCCAGAAGCGCAGGAC
Organism: uncultured Solirubrobacteraceae bacterium; assembly: GCA_902806215.1. Lineage (GTDB taxonomy): Bacteria > Actinomycetota > Thermoleophilia > Solirubrobacterales > Solirubrobacteraceae > CADCVT01. Next base: position 3,885 of record CADCVT010000360.1, read on the forward strand.
GCCCGCCATCGCCTCGCGGACCTCGGGGTTGCGCCAGTTCAGGTCGGGCTGCTCGGGATAGAACGAGTGCAGGTACCAGCCGCGCCCGTGCGGGTCGCGCGACCACGCCGGGCCGCCGAACGTCGCGCGCCAGTTGTTGCGCGGGCCGTCGCGGTCCGACCACACGTACCAGTCGGGACGTTCGGTGAACCACGGGTGCTCGATCGACGTGTGGCACGGGACGATGTCCATGAGCACCTTCAGCCCGCGCGCGTGCGCGGCGCCGACGAGCAGGTCGAACTGCGCCAGGTCGCCGAACATCGGATCGACCCCGGCGTAGTCCGCGACGTCGTAGCCGCCGTCGGCCATCGGCGACGGGTAGATGGGCGAGAGCCACAGCGCGTCCGCCCCCAGCGTCACGATGTGGTCCAGCCGCGAGCGAATTCCCTGGAGATCCCCGGTTCCATCGCCGTCGGAATCCTGGAAGGATCGCGGATAGATCTGATAGACGACCGCGTCGCGCCACCACTCTGGTTCGGACAAGGCGCGGACTCTAGACCCATGGCTGTCCCCCTCATCGGCATCACCACATCGGAGCTGCGCAACCCGCGCGAGCACGTCAACCGGCCCGAATCGGAGCCGCCGATGCGCGAGCTCGCGCTCGGCCTGACGTACCCGCAGGCGATCGCGCGCGCGGGCGGTGTGCCGGTCGTGATCCCGCCGTTCACCTCCGACGAGTCGATCGCGGCACTGCTCGAACGGGTCGACGGCGTGTGCCTGGCCGGCGGCCCCGACATCCACCCGTCGCTCTACGGGCAGGAGCCGTCGGACGCGCTCGGGCCGACCGAGCCGGCGCTCGACGGCAGCGAGATCGCGCTGACGCGGATGGCGCTCGACCGCGACCTCCCGCTGCTGTGCATCTGCCGCGGCCTGCAGGTGCTCAACGTCGCGCGCGGCGGGACGCTCATCCAGGACCTCCCCGGGCACCGCCAGACCGAGCCGGGCCGCCTCCCCACGCACTCGGTGCGCCTCGAGGCCGGCAGCCGGCTGGCGGAGACCATGGGCACGACCGAGCTCGAGGTCAACTCGTTCCACCACCAGGCCATCGACGTCCTCGGCGACCGGCTGCGCCCGACCGGCTGGTCGGAGGACGGGCTCATCGAGGCGATCGAGGCGACCGACCGCGACTTCGTCATCGGCGTGCAGTGGCACGCCGAGGGGCTGCTCGACGCGGTCGAGCAGCACGCGCTCTTCGACGCGTTCACCGCTGAGTGCGCTCGGCCCCGGCGTCGCACCCGCCGAAGCCGAGCGGCGTAGACCTCGTCAACGGGCCCTGCACGACGGTGTGCAAGCCCGGCGGCATGCAGGTTTTCGACTTCCCGTACGTTGAAGTTGGACCGGGTGGACGATGGGAAGCGCGTCCGCCTGCGATTAGCTGACCACCCTGCTCGGAAAGACCTATGGCATGACAGCGACCCCGGTCGCGCAGCGCATCTACGACGAGGCGTTCACGGACGACGGCGAGCCCAGGCGCGGCTACGACCGGGTCCTCGAGCTCCTCTCGCTGGTCGATCATCCGGCCGCGCTCCGCCACGTACGACGGCGACTCCTCTCGGACGGGTGCGTCTTCGGCGGCGTGGGTGCGAGCGGCGAGGCGTTCCGCGTCGACCTGGTCCCGCGCGTCATCTGCGGCGAGGACTGGGACGCTCTGGCCGGCGGTCTCGAGCAGCGCGTCCGCGCGCTCGACGCGTTCGTGCGCGACGTCTACCGCGGCCGATCGATCGTCGACGAGGGCGTCGTCCCCGAGCGCGTCGTCCACGGCGCCGAGTACTTCGAGCCCGAGCTGACCGAGCTGCCGCCGCAGCGCGTCCTCGTCGCGCTCGCCGGGCTCGACATCGTCCGCACGCCGGAGGGCGAGTTCCAGGTCCTCGAGGACAACCTGCGCACGCCGTCGGGCCTCGCGTACGCGTTCGCCGCCCGTCGCGCGGTGGCGACCGCGCTCGAGTCGCCCGATCCGATCCCGCTCGAGGAGACCGCGATCGCGATCCTCTCGCGCGCGCTCCGCGGCGGCGACCCGACGGCACGCCTCGCGATGCTCACCGACGGCCCGGGCAACACCGCCTTCTGGGAGCACAGCGTGCTCGCCGAGCTGCTCGACATCCCGCTCGTCACGCTCGAGACGCTCGACGTCGACGCGTACGACGTCGTCTACCGCCGCACCGACGACGACCGTCTCCGCGGCACCGACGGCTCGTTCACCGACGTCGGCGCCGCGCTCATCGAGCCGCTGCGCGCCGGGCGCATCCACTGCGTCAACGCGCTCGGCAACGGGGTCGCCGACGACAAGCTGCTGCACGCCTACGTCGAGGACATGGTCCGCTTCTATCTCGGCGAGGAGCCGCGGGTGCGCAGCGTGCCGACGTTCGACCTCGGCGTGCCGGCCGCGCTCGAGGAGGTGCTCGACCGGATGGACGAGATGGTCGTCAAGCCGCGCTCGGCCTACGGTGGCGAGGGCGTCTTCGTCGGGCCGCACGCGCTCCCCGGCGACCGTGCCGCGATGGCCGCGGTCGTTCGCGCCGACCCGACGAACTGGATCGCGCAGGAGACCGTCTTCTTCTCCACGCACCCGACGCTCATCGGCGGGCGGCTCGAGCCGCGCCACGTCGACCTGCGCGCGTTCGTCGCGTTCGACGGCGTGCGCGCGACCGCCATCCCCGGCGGCCTGTCGCGCGTCGCCTACGAGGAGGGCAACCTCATCGTCAACTCGTCGCAGGGCGGCGGGGCCAAGGACACCTGGGTCCTCCAGGACGAGGCATGAGGACCGCGTCGCCCGCGTGGGCCCAGTGGCCAGACCGCTCCGAGGACGACGCCTACACGCTGGGCGTCGAGGAGGAGGTCATGCTCCTCTACCCCGGCAGCTGGTCGCTCGCCCAGGCGGTCGAGCAGGTGCTGCAGCGGCTTCCCGACGACCTGCGCAAGCACGTGTTCTCCGAGACGCACTCGAGCGCCGTCGAGATCACGAGCGGCGTGCACCAGAACGTCGGCGACGCGGTCGCCGAGCTCGGCCTGCTTCGAGGCAAGCTGCACGGCGTCCTGTCGGAGATCGGGCTGACCGCGGCGAGCTCGGGCACGCACCCCTTCGCGTTCTGGCACGACATGCGCGTCTCGGGCGCGAACCGCCACCAGGAGGTCTACGGGTCGATGCGCGCGCTCGCGCGGCGCGAGCCGACCTTCGCGCTGCACGTCCACGTCGGGCTGGCGAACCCCGTCTCGGCGGTCGCCGCGGCCAACCAGATGCGCGCGCACCTGCCGCTGCTGCTCGCCCTGAGCGCGAACTCGCCGTTCTGGCAGGGCCGCGACACGGGCCTTGCCAGCGCGCGCACGCCGCTCTTCCAGGCGTTCCCGCGCGTCGGGATCCCGCGGGCCTTCGAGTCCTACGCCGAGTACGTCGAGACCGTCGACCTGCTCATCCGAGGCGGCGCGTTCCCCGACCACACGTTCCTGTGGTGGGACGTCCGGCTGCAGCCGCGCTTCGGCACGGTCGAGGTGCGGATCATGGACGCGCAGGCGACGCTCGGGCAGACCGCGGCGCTCGTCGCGCTCATCCAGTGCCTCGTCCGGCTGGAGGCCCTGGAGGGCTACGCGTCGTCGACGATGCTGCGCGCGCAGGAGGTCCTCGACGAGAACCGCTTCCTCGCCGCGCGCGACGGCGTCGACGCGGAGTTCATCGACCCCGACCGCGAGTGCCGCGTGCCGGTGCGCGACCTGCTCGACCCGCTGCTCGAGGCGTGCATGCCGCACGCCGAGGCGCTCGGGTGCGTCGGCGAGCTCGACCTCGTGCGGCGCCTCGTCGAGGAGCCCGGCGCCGAGCGCCAGCGGCGCCTCGCCGGCGAGGACGACGACCAGCGCCGCCTCGTCGCCGCGCTGGCCGGGGACTTCACGCCGTACCCCGCGCACGTCTCGGGCTGACCCGGCGCGCCGGTCCGCGCCCGCCGTCAAGCTGTCCGGCCGTGTTGGCCCGGCTGATCCTCCTTGCGCTCGTGCTCGTCTTCGTGGCGGTGCCCTCCGCGGTCGCGGCGCCCGCGACGGTGACCGAGGACGGCTACCTCGAGATGAGCGACGGGGTCCGGCTGCGGTACCACCTCGTGCGGCCCGACGACGGCGCCCGGCATCCGGTCGTCGTGCAGTACGACGGGTACTCGGCGGGGACCGATCCGACGTTCGGCTCGATCCCGAAGCTCGAGGGGCGGTTGCTCGATCGCGGGTTCGCTCTGATGGGTGTCTCGATCCGCGGGACCGGATGCTCCTCCGGGATCCACGACCTGTTCGAGCCTCGGCAGGCACTCGACGGCAAGGAAGCGATCGAGTGGGCGGCGTCGCAGCGCTGGTCGAACGGCCGGGTCGGGATGGCCGGCTACTCGTTCCCCGGGATCATGCAGCTGCTGACGGCCGCCGAGCGGCCGCGCGGGCTGCGGGCGATCGTCCCGTCGTCGGTGGTGTACGACCTCTACCGCGACGTCGCGTATCCGGGCGGGATCGCGAACACGGCGTTCGGCGCGCTGTTCACCGAGCAGCAGAAGCTGCCGGGGCAGCAGGAGACGCCGCGGGTGACCGCCGGCGGCGACGCCGAGTGCGCGGCGAACTTCGCGGCCCACGAGGCAGCCAACCCGGTGATCGCGCAGCAGCAGACCGAGGCGCCGTTCAGCGACTCGGCGTTCGGCGGCAAGACGTACGCGCAGCGTTCGCCGGCCTCCACCGCTGCTCGCATCGACGTGCCGGTGCTCACGTCGATCTACTGGCAGGACGAGCAGACGGGGCCGCGTGTCGGCGGGCTGCTCGAGGACGGCGGGCTGCTGCGGACGCTGGACCGCGACCGGACGTGGGCGATGCTCTCGAACGGCAACCACGACTTCAACGAGTCGAACCCGGTGTACCTCGACATGATGGAGGCGTTCCTCGCGCGCTTCGTCGGCGGCGTGGAGAACGGCTTCGAGCGCACGCCGAAGATCACGCAACTGCACGAGACATCGCTGTCGGATGGGCGGCCGTCCTGGGTGACGCGCTCGCCGGCGCTGCCGTCGGTGTCCCCCCTTCCTCTCGCTTTGTCTGGGGATGGCCGGCTCTCCTTGAACAACGACGTCAGTGAGGATGAGCAGTCGTTCGAGGCTCCTCTTCCGTCGTCGTCTTCGTCGCCCGCTCCGTCTGCTGCCGAGGCGGATGCGGTGTGGGCGGCTCCGGCTCCTCCGGATGGGCGTGCGGTGTGGACGTCTCCTCGGCTCGGCTCGGACCTCGAAGTCCTCGGGTCCGCGTCTCTGGATCTCCGGGTGGTCGCCGGGGCTCCGGACGTCGATCTGCAGGCGACGATCACCGAGGTCCGTCCGGACGGGCAGGAGCACTACGTGCAGCGCGGGTGGCTCCGGGCGTCGCAGCGCGCGCTCGATCCGGCTCGGTCGACGGCGACGCGGCCGTTCCATCCGATGCGCGGGTCCGACGCGCGGCCGGTCGTCCCGGGCCAGCCGTTCTCCGCCCGGGTCGAGGTGTTCCCCTTCGGCCACACGTTCCGGACGGGGTCGGCGATCCGCGTCGTCGTCGACTCGCCGACCGGCGTGACCGGCAACTGGGGCTTCTCGTTCCGGCCGGATCCGCAGCGCGTGCGGATCCTGGGCGGGTCTCGGCTCGTGCTCGGGCGGGTTCCCGGGGAGGCTCGCGCGAAGCCCCGCGCCTGCGGCGACCTGCGCTCGCAGCCGTGCCGGGACAGCATCGCTCCCGTGCCTCCGGGCGTGCTGCGGCTCCCGGCGCTGACCGATGAGTCCTCCTTGCCGCCGGTGGCGCGACGCTGCATCAGTCGCCGCGGAGTGACGATCACGCTGCCGCGGCGGACGCGGCGCGTGCTCTCCGTGACGGTCAACGGCCGCCGGACGCAACGGCGTCAGCGAGGAAGACGGCTGACGGTCTCGTTCGTCGGCCGCCCCCGCGAGACGGTCACGGTGCGGATCCGTACCCGAACGGCCGGCGGCAAGCGGGCGACGGTCACGCGCCGCTACCGCCTCTGCCGCCCACGTTCGCAGCGTCGGGCGCGGCGAACGTACGTCGTGCCGGGCTAGAGCACGGCAGCGCGTACGTTCGGTGCGATCACGGCAGGCGGACGGCTCGGCCGGCGACGAAGTCGTCCTGCTCGACCAGCCTGTCGATGACCTCCTGCGGCACCGCCTCGCCAGTGGTGACGACCATGACCGCGCAGTTGTCCTCGGAGCCCTCGGGCGCGTAGCCGACGGCGGCCGAGGCGATGTTGATCCCCGCGTCGCCGAACGTCGTGCCCACGCGGCCGATCATGCCGGGGACGTCGCGGTAGCGGAAGAGCGCGAGGTGCTCCTCGAGCTGGAGGTTGAACCGGTGGCCCCACGCCTCGAGCAGGTGCGGGCGGTTCTGCTGGCCGAGGACCGTGCCGACGACGCGCGTGCGCTCTCCCCCGGCGACGACGACGACGCGGACGAGGTCGGTGAAGTCGCGGGCGTGCGGGTTCTTGGTCTCGACGAGCTCGATCCCGCGCTCCTCGGCCAGGTACGGCGCGTTGACCGCGTTGGCCTCCTCCTCGGTGTGGCCGGCGAGGACGCCCAGCAGTGCAGCGGTGTTCAGCGGCCGCGTGTCGCGCTCGGCGATGCGGCCGAGGTGCTCGATCTCGATCCGCTCGACGCTCGATCCCTCGGCGAGCGTGATCGCGAGGCGGCCCAGATGGCGGGCGAGCGGCTGGTAGGGCCCGAGCACCTCGAGGTCCTCGGCCTTGACCGCCGGCGCGTTGACCGCGGTGGTGACGGTGCCGCGGTCGAGCGCGGCGATGATCTGCTCGGCCGCCTGGTAGCCGGCGCGGTCCGTCGCCTCCGCGGTCGAGGCGCCGAGGTGCGGCGTGACGACGACGTTGTCGTAGCCGAAGAGCGGGTGCTCGGTGACCGGCTCGGAGCGGAAGACGTCGAGCGCGGCGCCGCCGACCTTGCCGCTGTCGAGGCCGGCCTGGAGGTCCTCGTCGACGATGAGCGGGCCGCGCGCGACGTTGATGATGCGCACGCCGTCCTTGCACTTGGCCAGCGCCTCGGCGTCGAGCCAGCCCTCGGTGTCGGGCGTCTTCGGCAGGTGCAGCGTGAGGAAGTCGGCCTCGGCGTAGACGTCGTCGGACGTCTCGGCCTTGTCGACGCCGAGCTCGCGGTAGCGCTCGGCGCTCACGAACGGGTCGTAGGCGAGCACGCGCATCCCGAAGCCGCGGGCGCGGGCGGCGACGAGCTGGCCGATGCGGCCGAACCCGAGGATCCCGAGCGTCTTGTCCATCAGCTCGACGCCGGAGTACTTCGAGCGGTCCCAGCGCCCCGCGACGAGCGAGGCGTGCGCCTGCGGGACGTTGCGCGCGAGCGAGAGCAGCAGCGCCAGCGTGTGCTCCGCGGCGGTCACCACGTTGGACTGCGGCGCGTTGGCGACGATGATCCCGCGCTTGGTGGCGGCCGGGACGTCGACGTTGTCGACCCCGACGCCCGCGCGGCCGATGGCGCGCAGGCTCCCGGCGTGGGCGAGCACGTCGCCGGTCAGCTGGGTGGCCGAGCGGATGAGGATCCCCTCGTAGCCGCCGATCGCCGCCTCGAGCTCGCCGTCAGGCCAGTCCGTGCGGACGTCGACGTCGAAGTGCTCGCGCAGCAGCGCGATGCCGGACTCGCCGATCTTCTCGGCGACGAGGACCTTCGTCATGCGTCCTCCCCGATCCGCTCGACGGTCCAGTCGATGCAGGCGGTGAGCGCCTCGACGTCGGCCGGCTCGATCGCCGGGAACATCGCCACGCGCAGCTGGTTGCGCCCGAGCTTGCGGTACGGCTCGACGTCGACGATCCCGTTCGCGCGCAGCGTGGAGGCCAGCGCGGCGGCGTCGATTCCCTCGTCGAAGTCGATCGTGCCGATCACGAGCGAGCGCTTGGCCGGGTCGGCGACGAACGGCGTCGCGTAGGACGAGGCCTCCGCCCAGCCGTAGAGGGCGTCGGAGGACGCGGTGGTGCGCCCGACGCAGAAGTCGAGGCCGCCGCCGTCGTTCATCCACTCGAGCTGGCTCGCGAGGAGCAG
>CADCVT010000361.1 GCA_902806215.1 uncultured Solirubrobacteraceae bacterium
GCGCGAGCAGGGCGAGCAGCGGCCACAGCAGGCCGCCGCGCCGGCGACGACCGTGCGCGGCGAGGCCGACGGCGGCGGCACCACGCCGGCGGCCGCGCCGCTCGGTGACCGGCTGCGGCCGGGTCAGCGGTGTGGCCAGGCCGTACCGGCTGCGGTGGCCGACGTCGTCGCGGGCGTCGGCGAACCGAGGATCGTCGTCATGGACGAAGCGAGCCTCGTTCTCGGCGACGGCGACCGAGTCGTCGTGACGGCGGTTGAGCAGGCGCTCGCCGGCGGCGCGGAGGCCGCCCGAGCGCGGCTCGTGAGATGTGGGGAAGCGGGGGGACATGCCTCCTCGGTTCCCCGCTGCGCATCGGTCTCAGGTGCCGATGCGTGCTTGCGCGCACACTCGCCAACGAGGGCTTACGGGGTTCGTCACCGGCCAACTTTCGGCGATGCCGCGCGGTGCTGATACCCGCAGGGTCGGGCGGGGCAGGCCCGGGGCACGGAACACCGACGAAGGGGAGCCAGGATGACCACGGCCAGACAACTCGGGCAGGCAGGGCTACAGGGATGGCGCGCGAAGGTCGCCGACTCTGTCGCGGCGCCGGTCGCGCGCCGCGCGCCGATCGAGGAGGAACAGGTCCGCGCGCTGATCGGCGGGCTCTTCTTCGGCCTGTCTGTGATGTACGTCGTGAAGACGCTTCGGGCCGCCGTGGGTCGGTAGCCGCCGGTCCGCGGATCCGGCCTTGACCGAGGCCCCCGAGGAGGAGGATGCTGCGGCCATGCTCAGCGTCACCGCTTCGAAGGTCGTCCCCGTCCCGCCGGAGTCCGTGTGGGAGCTCGTGTCCGACACGGCCCGCTACGCCGAGTACATCGAGGGGACGGACGAGGTCTCCCGCAGCGATGGGTCGGCGGCGAACGGCGTGACCTACGACGAGGTCAACCCGATCCTCGGCCCGTGGAAGGCGCGCACGTCGTGGACCGTCATCGAGTTCGAGCCGCCGCGCCGCCAGGTCCACCGCAGCGCGGACCTGCCGCTCACGAGTCGGATGGACGTGGTCATGGAGGTGGCGCCCGAAGGCGACGGCTCGCGGGTCACGTTCACCCTCGAGGGCGACACCTCGCTCGGTCCGGTCGGCGCCGCGTTCGGAAAGCTCATGCGGCCCCAGATCGACAAGGACAACCGCAAGTCCCTCGACAACTTCGCCGAGCTCGCGATCGCCGAGCACGCGCGCTCGACGCCGCGGGCAGCAGCGCCGACGGCGTAGCCAGGCGCGCCCTTCGTGATTACCCCGAGGTAATCGACAGCCGTACCTGCGTGACCTATCGTCGCCGCGCGATGGCCACGGCAACCGCAAGCGGCGAGGTCGGCTCGCTTCTCAAGCAGTGGCGCGGACAGCGCCGGATGACGCAGCTCGAGCTCGCGCTCGAGGCCGGGATCTCGGCGCGGCACCTGAGCTTCGTCGAGACCGGACGGTCGAAGCCGGGCCGGGAGATGCTCCTCAGCGTCACCGAGCAGCTCGAGGTCCCGTACCGCGAGCGCAACGAGATCCTGCTCGTCGCCGGCTACGCGCCGGCGTTCCCCGAGCGCGCCGTCGAGGATCCCGCCTTGTCACCGGTCCGCGATGCGCTCGCGCGAGTCCTCGCCTCCCACGACCCGTATCCGGGCGTCGTGTTCGATCGCCGCTTCAACGTGGTCAGCGCGAACAAGGGCATGGAGGCGCTCGCCGCGGCGGTCGACATCGACGCGTCTCTGCTCGAGCCTCCGGTGAACGTCCTGCGCATCGGGTTCCACCCGCGCGGGCTGGCGCCGTCGATCGTGAACCTCGGCCAGTGGCGCGAGCACTTCCTCGCCCGTATGGCGCGCCAGATCGCCGTCACCGGCGACGACGAGCTGAAGGACCTGCTGCGCGAGGTCCGCGCGTACCCGGGCGGCGAGTCGGATCCCGCGCCGCCCTCCGGGGTCAGCGAGTTCCTCGGACCGGTCCGCTTCCGTGCGCCCGACGGAGGCGAGTGGGCGTTCTTCGGGATGTTCGCCGGCTTCGACACCCCGTTCGAGGTGACGAGCTCCGAGCTCGCACTCGAGCTCCTCTTCCCCGCCGACGAGCGAACGCGCTCATTCCCGAAGGAGGCGTTGTGAGCACCGTCAACCCAGCGATCGGGAGGGCTCTCGCCGCCCTCGGAGGAGCACTGCTCCTGATCTCGCTCTTCCTCCCATGGGAGGACCTCCGAGGCGAGTCCCAGACAGGCTTCGAGACCCTTGAGATCTGGGACGTCTTCGTGGCGACCACCGGCATCTGCGGCCTAGTCGCCGCGGCGACCGGAGGCCGCTTCGGCTTCTTCCGCCCCGACCTCTCGTTCAACGCGACGACCGACATCTTCGGGGTGATGCTCACGGTCCTCATCGGCTGGCTGCTCCTGTTCGAGTGGCCGGCCGGAGCGAGCCGAGAGGCCGGCGGCTACGTCGCGTTACTCGGAGCTCTCGTCGTCGCCACCGGGGCCGGAGACTTCCGCATCAAGTCGCTGTTCCCGGCCGTGCCGGTCGCACGGCCCGAGGGCCGCGCCGCAGCCTAGGTCCCGAACTCCATCGCGTAGGTCGTGCCGTCGCTGAGCCCGTCGTCCCTGGGGAGGCCCACCGCGACGGCGACGCCGGCGAAGCGAAAGCGTCCGTAGAGGAGCACACGCCGATGCGACGGGCTCTCCATCCAGGCGTTGACGATGGTCGCCGGCGTGTCCGCCTCGTCGCGCGCCCAGGCGAGGACCTCACCGGTGGTCAGCCGCCCGCGCCGGTCACGCCGGTAGCCACCGCCCATGATCCGCTGGATCGGCGAGAGCCCGTCGGGTGAGCGATGCGAGAAGTATCCCCGGTCGACCATGTCCTGCGCGTGGCCGCGCCCCGCGCGGGCGAGCACCGCATGGGGCCGAACAGCCCGGAGCCCGTACGCGAGCCGCGTCTCGTTGACGAGGCAGCGCATGGCGATCTTCACGGACCGCTCGCTCTGGGACGGCGAGGGAACGTCCGCCCCGGAGCACGCCGCGCTCGCGGTTCCCGCGACCGCCAGCCACAGGACGGCGGCGGCCGAGGCGAGGATCGGTATTCGGCGGGCGGCTGCCATAGCTCCGAAAACTCGCGTACCCAGCGCAGCGGCTCATTGACACCGCCCGACGATCCCGGCGCAGAACCGCTAACCACGCGCGCTCGACGCCGCGATCAACAGCGCCGACGACCTAGCCGACCGCTCACAGCAGGACGCAGCAGCGCTGGAGCGCGTGTGCATTTCGCGGTGGTTGCTGACGTGCATCGAACATTCGTCCAGATTCCGAGCGAGCGCTAATGCGCCAGGCGTAGCGTCGGCTCAACCGACCCGGAGGATCGAATGATGCGTTTCCGCCGTCAGCTCTCCTACTCGAACGTCGTTGCCTCGCTCGCGCTGTTCATCGCGCTCGGGGGAACGTCGTACGCCGCCCTGACGATCACGGGCAAGAACGTCAAGAACGAGTCCTTGACGAGTGCCGACATCAAGAACAGGTCGCTCCTGTCCAAGGACTTCAAGCCCGGCCAGCTGGTGGCCGGCGCCCCGGGAGCCGTCGGGCCCCAGGGCTCCCCCGGCGCGACCGGGCCGAAGGGCGACAAGGGCGATGCCGGTCCCCAGGGACCCAAGGGCGAGACCGGGGCCACCGGCGCGACCGGAGACACCGGAGCGACCGGGTCGACCGGGCTCACCGACGTCAGCCGTACCGCGATCTCGACCCCGCTGAACAACACCGAGGACATCAAGGTGGCCACGGCCGAATGCCCGGCGGGCAAGCAGGCGATCGCCGGCGGCGCGACGATCATCGCGCCGGGCCTCTTCTCCTTCCCGTTCGAATCGTCCGAGCGGGCAATCCTGCTCGAGTCGACGCCCACCGGCACCAACGCTTGGAGGGCAAAGGCGGTGGAGCGCGTCGACTCGAGCTGGGGTGTGCGCGTGTACGTCGTCTGCGCGAACGTCGACTCCGCGTAGCCGCGCGGGAAGGAGTCTCAGCCTGTTCGGCGAGCGGGCCTCCACAGGTCGTCCCGCACGCTCCCAGCGTGCGGGCGACCCGCCGCCGACCCTCGAAGGCCCGCCGCCCGCGACCGTCGCCGAGTAGCGCTGGGCGAAGCCAGGTTCAGCCGACCACTGCTCAGATGTAGTACCTCCAGCGGCGGGTCAGGACGGGACCTTACCGGTCACCTAGTCGGAAGCCAAAGTGCCGATCAACGCTGGGATTCTGGCCGGCTCGCGCGTTCTGAATGTCTACATTGTGTCCGGCTCTGACACGTGGCCCGTGGCCGACACGGGGCACTGTCGCGTTCAGATGTAGGGTGCTCATCCTGGGTCAGGGTGACGGTGGGACAC
>CADCVT010000362.1 GCA_902806215.1 uncultured Solirubrobacteraceae bacterium
CGCCGCTGGACCTGCGCGTGGCCGAGCTGCTCCTCGGGGGCTCGTAGTCTCAGGCGGGCCTTGCTCACCGACCTCCACGTCCATCTGCGGCCCGACGACCTCGAGGCGTCCGCCGCCGACCACTTCACCGCTCACAACGCCGATCGCTACCGGACCGTCGCCGCCGAGCGCGGGATCGCCGAGCTCGGCGTCGCCGAGCACATCTACCGCTTCTCCGCCGCCCTGGACGTCTGGCAGCACCCGCTGTGGCGCCGCTACGGGATCGACGACATCGACGCGTACTGCGGGTTCGTGCGCGAGGAGACCGACCTGCGGCTCGGCATCGAGGCCGACTTCATCCCCGGCCGCGAGGACCGCATGGCCGAGCTGCTCGAGCAGCGCGACTGGGACTACGTGGTCGGTTCGGTCCACTTCCTCGGCGACCACGCCGTCGACTACGACAAGTACGACGTGTGGACGAGCGGCCAGTCGCCGGACAAGGTGTGGGCCAAGTACTTCGACTGGCTGGGGGAGGCCGCCCGCACTCAGATGTTCGACATCCTCGCCCATCCCGACCTCGTGAAGATGTGGGGAAGCGAGCGCCCGCGGCCCGAGGGCGACCTGCGGCGGTTCTACGATCGTGCGATGGAGGGGATCGCGGAGTCGCAGATCGCCGTGGAGGTCTCGACCGCGGGTCTGCGCAAGCCGATCGGCGAGCTGTACCCCGACACGGCGTTCCTCGAGATGGTCATCGACGCCGGCAACCCGATCGCCCTGTCGAGCGACGCGCACACGCCCGACCAGCTCGGCTTCCGCTACGACGACGCGATCAAGACGCTGACCGACCTCGGGATCACCGAGCTCGCCGTCTTCGACCGGCGCGAGCGCCGCCTCGAGCCGATCGGCCCGTCGTGAGCGTCTCGACCGGCATCGGCTGGGACAGCCACCGCCTCGCCGAGGGACGGCCGCTGATCCTCGGCGGCGTCACCGTCGAGCACGACCGCGGCCTCGACGGCCACTCCGACGCCGACGTCCTCACGCACGCCGTGATCGACGCGCTCCTCGGCGCCGCCGGCCTCGGCGACATCGGCGAGCACTTCCCCGACACCGACCAGGCCTACGCCGGGGCCGACTCGATCTCGCTGCTGCGCGACGTGGTTGCGCTCCTCGGCAACCGCGAGGTCCTGCACGTCGACACGACGCTGCTGATGGAGCGGCCGAAGCTCAAGCCCTACAAGGACACGATCCGCGAGACGCTCGCCGGCGCGCTGGGGGTGACGGTGGACCGGGTGAACATCAAGGCGTCGACCGGCGAGGGCATCGGCTTCGTCGGCCGTGAGGAGGGCGTCGCCGCGCTCGCTGTCGCGACGCTGTCGCGTCCGTGAGCTGGCTGCCGCTCGCGGCAGGCGGCGAGCACGAGCTCGAGTGGGTCCTCCTGGGGATCCTCGTCGGGCTCGCCGGGCTGTTCGTCCTGGCGTACCTGACGAACGTCCCGTACCCGATCTGGCTGACCGTCGGCGGCTGCGGCCTGGCCTTCGCGCCGGGGATCCCGGACGTCGAGCTCGAGCCCGACCTCGTGCTCATCATCGCGCTGCCGCCGCTGCTGTACGCGGCGGCGCTGTACTCCGACCTGCGCGAGCTGAGACGGAACGTCCGGCCGATCGGACTGCTCGCGGTCGGCCTGGTCCTGTTCACGACGCTCGGCATCGCTGCGATCGCGCACATGCTCATCCCGGGGCTGTCGTGGGAGGCGGCGTTCGTGCTCGGCGCCGTGCTCGGCCCGACCGACCCGGTCGCGGCGACCGCGATCGCCGGCCGCGTCGGGGCGCCGCGGCGGGTCGTCTCGGTGCTCGAGGGCGAGAGCCTGATCAACGACGCCACCGCGCTGACCGCGTTCAAGTTCGCGGTCGCCGCGGCCACCGCGGGGACGTTCTCGCTGTCGGAGGCCGCAGGCGAGTTCGTCCTGAGCGTCGCGGGCGGGCTCGCGATCGGCGCGGCGGTCGGCGTCGTCGTCGTGTGGCTGCGGGTGCGGATCGCCGACGGGGCGACGCAGTCGTTCTTCTCGCTCGTCAGCGCGTACTTCGCCTACCTGCCGGCCGACGCCCTGGGGGTCTCGGGCGTGGTCGCCGCGGTGACGACCGGCATCTACGTCGGGTGGAACACGCCGCGCATCGTCGACGCGACGACGCGGCTGCAGCTCTACGCGATGTGGGACGTCGTCGTGTTCCTGCTGAACTCGATGCTGTTCGTGCTCGTCGGGCTCCAGCTCCCGTCGGTGCTCGACGACCTGCAGGAGCGCGACCCCGCGCGGCTCGCCCTGTACGCGCTCGTGATCGCCCTGGCGGTGATGGCGATCCGCTTCGCGTGGGTGTTCCCGGCGACGTACCTGCCGCGGCTGGTGTCGCGGCGACTGCGCGAGAAGGACCCGACGCCGCGATGGCAGTCGATCTTCGTCGTCGCGTTCACCGGGATGCGCGGCGCGGTCTCGCTCGCCGCGGCGCTCGCCATCCCCGAGTCCGTCGCGGGGCGCGACCTCATCGTGTTCCTCTGCTTCACGACGATCCTGTGGACCGTCTGCGTCGAGGGGCTCTCGCTGCCGTGGCTGCTGCGCAGGCTCGGCGTGCAGGAGGACGACACGCCGCAGCGCGAGGAGGACAAGGCGCGGATGGTGGCCGCCGAGGCGGCGATCCGGCGCATCGACGAGCTCGCCGACGAGGACTGGGTGCGCGAGGACACCGCCGAGCGGGTGCGCGGGATGTACCGCTTCCGCCGCGACCGCTTCCGGGAGCGGCTCGGCAAGGAGGTCGACGGCCGCTTCGAGGAGAACATCGACGGCCGGTCGCTCGACTTCCAGCGGATCTCGCGCGAGATGATCGTCGCCCAGCGCGACGCCCTGAACGAACTGCGGCGCCAAGGGCACATCGGCGACGACGTCATGCGGCGGGTCCAGCGCGACCTCGATCTCGAGGAGTCGAGGCTCAACTGAGCGCTCGGGCGGCCGACCACCCAGGGGGTGACGGCCCGTGCCGCTTCCGTTCGCCTGCTCGCAGCGGGCCTCGTCGCGATCCTGCTCGCCGCGGCGCTGCTCGCGACCGGCGCCCTCGACCGCGTCGAGGCCGAGTCCGTCGACGCGCGGTTCGCCCTGCGCGGAGACCGGCCGGTCGACGACATCGCCGTGGTGGCGATCGACGAGGCCACGTTCACCGACCTCGACGCGACGTGGCCGCTGCAGCGCACCGCGCACGCCCGCGTCGTCGACCGGCTGCGCGAGGCCGGCGTGCGGCTCATCGTCTACGACGTCCAGTTCACCGAGCCGTCGCTCGACGAGCGCGACGACCTCGCGCTGTACGACGCCATCGACCGCGCCGGCGGTGCCGTGCTCGCCACCGGCGAGAGCGACGAGCAGGGACGCACCGCCGTGCTCGGCGGCGACGAGGCGCTCGCCGCCATCGACGCCGAGGCCGGCGCGATCAACATGCCCACCGACCGCGGCGTCGTGCGCCGCTGGTCGCGCAGGGCCGGCAAGCTCACCGCCGTTCCCGCCGTCGTCGCCCGGCGCCTCGGGCGACCGCTGTCGCCGGGCGACTTCGACGCCGACGGCGAGGCGTTCATCGACTTCCGCGGCGGGCCGCGCACGTTCCGCACGCTGTCGTTCTCCGACGTCCACGACGGCCGCTTCGACCGGGCGGCGCTACGCGGGCGGATCGTCGTGGTCGGCGCGTCCGCCCCCACGCTGCAGGACGTCCACCCGACCGCCACGAGCGGCGACGCGATGATGGCCGGCCCCGAGGTCCAGGCGAACGCGATCTGGACCGCGCTGCGCGGCAACCCCCTGCGCGCCGCGCCGGAGTGGACGGCGCTCCTGCTCATCGTGCTGCTCGGTGCGGCCGCGCCGCTCGCCGCACTGCGCCTGATGCTGCGGTGGGTGACGCTCGTCGCCTTCGGGCTCGCCGTGGCGCTGCTCGTCGGCGCCTGGCTCGCGTTCGCGCGCGGGACCGTCGTGCCGGTCGTCGCGCCGCTGCTGGCGCTCGGGCTGAGCGCAGCCGGGACCGTGATCGCCGGCTACCTCCTCACCGCGCGTGCCCGCAAGCGCGCCGAGGCGTCGAGCGCGCGGCTCGAGCGCGAGGTCCTCGCGCGGACCCTGCAGGTGCGCGAGGCCCAGCTCGAGCTCGCCTTCCGCCTTGCCGAGGTCGCCGAGCGGCGCGACCACGCCACGGGCAAGCACATCGACCGCATGAGCCAGCTGTGCGAGGAGATCGCGCTGGGGCTGGGGTGGAGCGACGCCGACGCCGAGATGCTGCGCCACGCGAGCGTGCTGCACGACGTCGGCAAGGTCGCGATCCCCGACCGGGTGCTGCTCAAGCCGGGCAAGCTCGACGCGGAGGAGTGGGCGCTCATGAAGACCCACACGACGGTCGGCGCCGAGATGCTGTCGGGCTCGACGTCGCCGCTGCTGCAGCTCGCCGAGCAGGTCGCGCTCACGCACCACGAGCGCTGGGACGGCGGCGGGTACCCGCACGGCCTCGTGGGCGAGTCGATCCCGATCGAGGGGCGGATCGCCGCGGTGTGCGACGTCTACGACGCGCTCACGAACGAGCGCCCGTACAAGCGCGCGTGGAGCGTCGACGAGGCGCTCGACGTCATCCGGGAGGAGCGCGGGCGCCAGTTCGATCCGACGGTCGTCGACGTGTTCCTGCGGATCGTCTCGCCTGCGGGCGACCGCCCCGCGGCGCTCGCGGCCTGACCGCGACTACGCGGGCTGCTGCTCGGCGACCTGCGCGTCGGTCGGCTCGTTGAGCCGGAAGAGCCGCTCGTTGTGCCAGTGCTCCTCGAGGGCGACGACGGCGTCGTCGAGGCTGCCGCCCCGGATGGCCTCGAGGATCCGCTCGTGCTCGGCCACCGAGCCCCGCGCGAGCGCCGGGCGCGCCCAGTAGGCGAGGTCGACGCGGCGCGAGCGGTCGCGCAGGCGGCCGAGCATCGCGATGAGGTCCTCGTTGTCGGAGGTCGCGTCGAAGGCGCCGTGGAACGCGAGGTCGGCGGCGAGCGCCTCCTTCGTGCGGTGCCGCTCGACCGCCTTGGCCAGCGCGGCGTTGGCGCGCTCCATCTCGGCGAGGACGTCGTCGGAGAGCGGCCAGCCGCTGCGCAGCGCGAGCGTCTCCAGCGCGGACATGATCGGCACGAGCC
>CADCVT010000363.1 GCA_902806215.1 uncultured Solirubrobacteraceae bacterium
CGAGGCGGCCAGGTCCGACGCCGAGGTGATCGCCTTCTGCGGCGTGCACTTCATGGCCGAGTCGGCGTCGATCCTCTCGCCGGAGAAGACCGTCCTGCTGCCCGACCTCGACGCGGGCTGCTCGCTGGCCGACTCGATCACGCCCGACCAGCTGAAGACCTGGCAGGCCAAGCATCCCGGCGCCATCACCGTCATGTACGTCAACACGACCGCCGAGATCAAGGCGCTCACCGACTACTGCGTGACCTCGTCGAACGCCGTCAACGTCGTGCGCCACATCCTCGACGAGCACGGGCAGGACACCGAGATCCTGTTCGGGCCGGACATGTTCCTCGGCGCGTACGTCGAGAAGGAGATCGGCCGCAAGATGCACGTGTGGGACGGCGAGTGCCACGTCCACGCCGGCATCCGCCCGAGCGACATCGACGCGACCCGCGCCGCGCACCCGGGCGCCGACTTCCTCATCCACCCCGAGTGCGGCTGCTCGACGTCGGTCATGGAGTACGTCGCCGCGGGCGACGTCGACTCCGAGGGCGTGCACATGCTCTCCACCGGCGGGATGCTCGACTTCGCCAAGCAGGCCGAGCCCGGCTCGACCGTGATCATGGCGACCGAGGTCGGGATGCTCCATCCGCTCAAGCTCGCCGCGCCGCAGGTCGACTTCGTCGCCGCCAACGAGGCGGCGAGCTGCCGCTACATGAAGATGATCACGCTGCCGAAGCTCCGCGACGCGCTGCGCGACATGAAGCACGAGGTGAAGGTCCCCGAGCACATCGCCGAGCGCGCCCGCGTGCCGATCGAGCGGATGGTCTCGATCGGCGCCTAGCTGCGCGAGGCGAGGAGGTCGACGCCACGGCGGGCGACCTCCCGCACGGCCTTGAGCGTCTCGGCCTTGCGCTCGAACTCCTCGGCCGTGTAGCAGTGCACGTCGGCCGGCGCGCCCATCTCCGACGCGTCCCACAGCGCGCCGGCGGCGTAGACGCGCTCGAGCCACGGCATGCCGTCGAACGCGCTCGAGACGAGGACGATCACGTACTCGGGCCCGCGCTCGCGCTGCGGGCCCGCCCCGCGGGCGTCGTCGACCCTGGCGCCGCCGAGCACCGCCCGCTCGATCGGCCACCGGTCGTTCACGCGGCTCAGGTAGCGCCGCAGCTCCGGCTCGTTCAGACCCTCCACCTGTGCGAAGGATCACACACTCGGCGGCGGGGTGGAGGATGCTTCGTGACATGTGTCGCACGCACGGCTCCGATGTCGGCCGGTCCTCCCGGATCAAGGCCGACGACATCCGCCCCTCCGACGCCGAGCGCGAGGAGATCGTCAGCCAGCTCCGCGCCCACGCGGGCGACGGGCGGCTCGACGTCGAGGAGCTCGAGCGGCGCGTCGCCCGCGCCTACTCGACGAAGACGCGGCGCGGTCTCGTGAAGATGGTCCGCGACCTCCCGCGACCGCCGCGCCCGCCGCGCGACCAGCGCCGCGAGTTCGGCGAGCACCTGCGCTCCTACCTCGCGGTGATGGCCCTGCTCGTCGTGATCTGGGCCCTCACCGGCATGGGCTACTTCTGGCCGATCTGGCCCATGCTCGGCTGGGGGATCGGCGTGTTCTCGCACGCCGGCGCGCTGCGGGCGCCGAAGCCGCGCACGCGCCTGACCGCCTAGTTCTCGAAGTCGGACTCGGAGTGCGGGCCGACGACGGCGATCGCGAGGCGGTCGTCGACGGCGGCGGCGATCTCGCGGACCTGGTCGTGGGTGACCGCGTCGAGGCGCTCGATCGCGCCGTCGGGGTCGATCGACTCGCCGAAGACGATCGTCTGGTTGGCCGCGTAGCGCGCGACCGCGTTCGTGTTCTCGAACGCGAGGACGCGGCGGCCGGCCGCGTACGCGCGGGCGCGCTCGACCTCCTCGGTCGTCGGCCCCTCGTCGGCGAGCTCCTTGACGATCTCCCGCATGCGCGTGTAGGCCTCGACGGTCTTGGTCGAGTCGAGGCCGGCGCCGAGGCCGAGCACGCCGAGGTCGGCGAACGAGTGGTCGTGGGCCCAGACGGAGTAGCAGAGGCCCCGCTGCTCGCGGATCTCGTCGAACAGGCGCGAGCCCATCGAGCCGCCGAGCAGCGTCGAGTAGATCGTCATCGCGGCGCGCTGTGCGGAGTCGGTGACGTCGATCTGCGGCCGGTACATCATCCGCAGGTGCGACTGGTTCGTGTCGCGCTCCTCGACCATCACGCGCGCCTGGATGTCCTGGGGCGCGGGCTCGTAGGCCTCCGGCTCGGGCAGCGTGGGGAAGCGCTCGAACAGCTCGTCGACCTGGCCGTCGGCGGGCACGTGGGCCAGGTTGCCGACGATGAACGCGCCGCCCGCCGCGCCGGCCCACCGGCGCGAGCGGAACGCGACGATCGCGTAGCGGGTGAACGTGCGCAGGTGCTCCTCGGGGCCGAGCACCTTGCGCCCGAGCGGGTGGTCGCCGAACGCCGCGACGTCGATGAGCTCCTCGGCGACCATCGACGGCTGGTCCTTGTAGCGCTGGATCTCCTGGATCACGACGCCGCGCTCGCGGTCGAGCTCCTCGGCGTCGATCCGCGGGCGCCCGACGAAGTCGGTCAGGAGGTCGAGCGCGTCCATCGCCGCCTCGGCGCGGACGGTGATGTGGAAGGCGACGAGATCGTGCGACGTGTAGGCGTTCAGCGAGCCGCCCATCCGCTCGGCGGTCTCGTTGACCTTGCGGTAGTCGTCGAACTTCTCGCCGCCCTTGAACACGAGATGCTCGAGGAAGTGGGCCATGCCGTTCTCCTCGGGGCGCTCGGTGCGCGCGCCGGCGTCGAAGGCGACGAGGATCGTGACCGCGCGGGTGCCCTCGAGGCCGATCCGGTGC
>CADCVT010000364.1 GCA_902806215.1 uncultured Solirubrobacteraceae bacterium
CGCGCCCGCCTCGGCACCCGCCCCGGCCCCCGCACCCGTCGTCACCCGCGCGTCGTAGCCGTGCCGGTCGCCGACCAGAGCTTCCGCTGCCTGGGCACGGACGTGCGCCTCGTGGTCGTCGACGACGCCGCCGACGCGCTCGTCGCGCGCGCCCGACAGGAGATCGAGGAGTACGACCTCCGGCTTTCCCGGTTCCGCGCGTCGTCGGAGCTGTCGGCGCTCAACACCGATCTGCGCGAGGAGGTCCCGGCGTCGACGCTCCTGCGCGAGGCGGTCGCCACCGCGCTGTGGGCGGCCGAGCGCAGCGCCGGCCTCGTCGGCCCGGGCCTGCTCGACGCGCTCGAGGAGGCCGGCTACCGCGACGACTTCCGCCCCGACGGCGTCGTCGCCGCGCCGGTCGGGACGCCGCGTCCCGCCACCGCCGACCCCGAGCAGCGCTGGCGCGCGGTGCGCGTCGGCGACACGACGATCACCCGCCCGCCCTTCCTGCGGCTCGACCTCGGCGGCACCGGCAAGGGCCACGTCGCCGACCGCGTCGCCGCCCTGTTCGCGCCCGCCGCGCGCTGGGCCGTCGACTGCGGCGGCGACCTGCGCGTCGGCGGCGGCGAGCAGGAGGCGCTCGCCGCCCACCCGCTGCGCGACGAGATCGTCACGAGCTGGACGCTCGCCGCCGGAGCCATCGCCACGTCGAGCACCGTCGCCCGCTCGTGGGGTACCGCCGGCGGCGGCCGTGCGCACCACCTCCTCGACCCCGCCACCGGACGCCCCGTCTGGAGCGGGCTCGTCGCCGTCACGGCGAAGGCTCCGACCACGGTCGAGGCCGAGACGCTCGCCAAGACCGCGCTGCTGCGCGGCCCCGACCCCGCGCGCGAGACGCTCGCGCGGCACGGCGGGATCCTCTTCCACGCCGACGGCACACCCGAGGAGATCACCCCATGAGCGGACCCGCCCCGATCGAGTTCGGCTGGTGGCTCGCCTCGCGCGCCGCCGGCGTCCTCGCGCTGCTGTGCATCGCCGTCTCCGTCGGCGTCGGCCTGGCGATGGCGAGCCGGATGCGCCCGAAGCTCGCCGCGCGGCTCATGATCGTGCACCAGCAGACCGCACTCGTCGGCCTCGTCGCCATCGCCGTCCACGGCATCACGCTGCTCGGCGACAAGCACCTGCACCCCGGCATCGTCGGCATCTCGGTGCCGTTCGTCATCGACCACGCGCCGCTGTGGACCGGGCTCGGCGTCACCGGCGGCTGGCTCGCCGCGATCCTCGGGCTGTCGTACTGGCTGCGCGACCGCATCGGCCCGCAGCGCTGGCGCAGGCTGCACAAGGCGACGCTGCTCGTCTACGTGCTCAGCGTCGCGCACACGCTCGGCTCGGGCACCGACGCGAGCGAGCCGTGGCTGCGAGTCCTGGTGCTCCTCACCGCCGCGCCGATCTTCTTCCTCTTCGTCGTGCGCGTCCTCCCACCGCCGAACCTGAAGGGGACTGTCCCGTTCAGGAAGCTCCGCGTCGTCGAGGTGATCCCGGAGTCGGCGACGGTCACCTCGTTCGCGCTCGAGCCCGCGCTCGACTTCGCCCCCGGCCAGTTCCTGACGGTCAGGGTGAACGGCCAGACGCGCAGCTACTCGCTCAGCGGGCCCGGCCGCATCAGCGTCAAGCACGAGCCGCAGGGCGCGGTCAGCGGCCACTTGCACACCGCGGTCGAGCCCGGCGACAGCATCGAGGCGTCCGGCCCGTTCGGCGCGTTCGTCCTCGACGAGGAGAGCACGCGGCCGGTCGCGCTCGTGAGCGTCGGGATCGGAGCGACCCCGGTGCTCGCGATGCTCGCCCGGCTGGTCGAGACGCGCAGCACGCGCGAGGTCCACTGGATCCACGGCGCGCGCAACGGGCGCGAGCACCCGTTCCGCGAGGAGGCGCGCGAGCTCGTCCACGCGCTACGCGACGGCCACGCGCACGTGCGCTACAGCAGTCCGGACGACCGCGACCTCCTCGGCCGCGGCTACGACGCGCACGGCCGGATCACGGCCGACGCGATCCCCGCCGGGGCGGAGGTCTACGCGTGCGGGCCGGTCGAGTGGGTCGACCAGATCCGCGAGCGCTTCCCCGACCTCAGGAGCGAGAGCTTGACCCCCGCCAGGCCCAAGGGCCCGGCGGTCACGTTCGCGCGCTCCAACGTCGAGGTCGCGTGGGACGACCGCTTCGCGAACCTCCTCGAGCTCGCCGAGGAGCACAGCCTCCCGGCGCAGGCCGGGTGCCGCGTCGGTGCCTGTCAGTCCTGCCGGACCGCCGTCGTCGCCGGACGCACGACGCGTGACGTCGACGGCGGGACCCTGATCTGCTGCGCGAAGCCCGAGGGCGACCTGGTGCTCGACCTCTAGCTCGTGACTACGCGGCCTCGCGTGTCTCGGCAGTCGCGATGCGGGCAGCGACGTCGTCGTCGTCGTCGCCGCCGGACAGGGCGTCCTTGAAGCCGCGCATGCTCGAGCCGAGCGAGCGGCCGGCGTCGGGCAGGCGCTTGGGGCCGAGCACGACGAGGGCGATGATGAGGACGATGACGATCTCCATGGGGCCGATTCCGGGCATGGTTGGTTCCTTTCGTTGGGACTACTTGATGACGACCGGGGTCCCGATGGGGACGATCCGGACGAGTCGTTTGATGACGCCGTTGTGGACGCGGATGCATCCTCGGCTGACGTTCTGACCGATCGACCACGGCTGGTCGGTGCCGTGGATCCCGAGCTGCTCGTCCGTCTGCGCCGACAGCCCGAAGGCGTACGGCCCGTAGAACGGATCGGTCGAGCGGATGAGGTCGGTGATGAAGTAGCGACCGGCGGGCGTCGGGGTGAGCCCCGCGCCGACGGCGATGCGGAAGCGCTTGGCGACGCGCCCGCTGCGCAGGAGCAGCATGCGGTGCTTCTTGCGCTCGATGACGAGCTTGTACGGCGTGTGGCTGAGCGTGATGGAGCGGCGCCGGACCCAGCTCGACGAGCCGCCGGCGCGCTGCACCTTGACCCAGCCCTTCTTCTTGTCGAGCACCATGAACCGCAGCGGGATCAGCCGCTTGCCGAAGCGGCGTGCCCGGATGGTCTTCGCGCGGCCGTCGCGGCCTCGGCGGTACACGCGGATCGAGCGCTTCTTCGCGATGGCGATGAGCGACGAGCCCTTCGGCACCGCGCGCGAGGAGAGGGCGGTGCGCGAGAAGTCGGTCGGCGTCGGCTCGGCGGCCTTCAGCGGCAGGCGGTCCGGAGCGCCGCGGGCCTCGGACGACGGCAGCACCCCGCGCAGCACGAACCCAGCGGTGGCGACGATCAGGACGAACGCCACCCCGGTGAGCACGCGCTGCACGAGGTTCCACACGATCGATCAGCCTCCGACGGCCGGCTGACCGGAGACGGCGCCGCCGGCGGGCGCGCCGCCGAGCGCGGGGACGAAGCCCGTGCCCTTCACGGCGGCCAGGACGGTCGCCATGTCCTCGGCGGGGTTGAACGACACGGGCGCGGGCGACGGCTGGCCGCTGCCCTGACCCATGATCGACGCGATCCAGGCGGCGTGACGCGCCTCGACCGGGTGGATCGAGATCGCGGCCTTGAGGACGGCCTCGGTCTTGATGTTGCCGGCCTGGCCCTGGTAGGCCTTGACGCCGGTGTCCTCGAGGACCATCGCGGTCTTCCCGAAGGTCGCCTGCGACTCGGTCGTGCCCTGGAAGTCGAAGCTCGGCTTCTTGCCGGCCTTGTCGCCCAGGGTCTCCTTGAGGGCGTCGACGTGCGCGCTCTCGTGCGCCGCGACGACCTTGGAGAAACGCGCGTACTGACCGCTGAGGGCGCCCTTCTCGTTGGCCTCCTCGTAGAACGCCGTCTCGAGGTACTCGAGCGTCAGCGCGTAGTTGAGGATCTCGACGTCGCCCTTGGGCAGCGAGCCCTGCGCACGCGCGACGCGCGGCAGGTAGGCGCTGATGGCGGCGGCTCCGGCGAAGATGCCGGCACCTGCGAGGAACGAGCGGCGGTTGGCCTCGTTCACGCGGTCGGCGGCCTCGCGGATGGCTCCGTCGACGTCGAACGACGCGAGGTGCGCGACGTCGACGCGGGTCTGGTTCTGATCCATGTTCATCGTCTCCGGGCTCAGCTCTTGATGAAGCCGGTCTCGCCGACCGCATCGAGGATCTGCTTCATGGACTTGGCGGTGCTGAAGGCCTCGGGCGCGGGGCTCGGGTCCTTGCCGGCGCCG
>CADCVT010000365.1 GCA_902806215.1 uncultured Solirubrobacteraceae bacterium
GCTGCCGGACCGCGCTCTGGCCGAGCCAGATCGCGGGCAGCAGCCGCCGCACCGAGGACGGAGCGGCTGGATCAGCGCGGACGCGCTCACGCACGAGACGAGCGTGGGCGTGCGCCTCGGCCGCTCCCCATGGTGCGGAGACGGAGCCCCCGTGTCGCTGATAGCGGCGTCCGGGCCTGTGGTCGACCGCGATCCGGCCGCGGAAGGCCAGTGACACCGCAAGGACCCAGTCATCGCCGCCATCGCTGTCCGGGAACCGCGCATCGCGCGCCGCGTCCGTTCTCACCAACGCGCCGATCACGCCGTAGAGCGAGCTGACGGCGTTCAAGACCGCGAACAGGCGTTGTCGGCGGCTGATCCGCAGCGGCCACAGCCGTGGCCAATGGTGGCGCTCCTCGGTGAGGCTGTCGAGGATCGTCGCGCTACAGGCGACGAGTCCGGGATCGCGTTCCAGTCGCTCGAGCAGCCGGGTGAGCGTGCCGGGAGGCATGACGTCATCGGCATCCCAGAAGACGACGAACGGCGTCCGGACTGCGTCGAGGCCGAGGTTGCGCGCTGCGCCGAGCGCGATGCGCTCCTCGCTGCGGACGATCTCGACGTCCGCTCGGGTGACCGGAGGGTCCGAGGCGTTGTCGACCAGGACGATCTCGACCGGTACGTCCTGCGCGCGCAGGCTCCGAAGCGCCTCGTCGAGACGGGGACCGTCGTACGCGCCCCAGACCGGGATGACGACGCTGACGAGGTCGGGTCCGCTCGGCACGGCGCACGAAGATAGTCGCGTCGACCCGTGTCGGGGCCGGCATCCCGCGCGGGCGGTTCCTCAATGGCCTACGATCCGGTCCATGACCGAGCCGCGAGAGAAGCCGGACGCCGGCAGGCGCACCTGGACGACGCCGACGCTCACGGTTCACGGCGACGTCGCGAAGCTGACCGCCCAGGACATCCTCGCCATCCCCGACGGCGGTGCCGGTTCCTCGTGAGCTAGGCGCGGACCAGCAGGTCTGACTCCTCGAGCCGGGCGAGGAAGGAGAGCACCTCAGCGCGGCAGGTCTCCGCGCCGACGTCGAACTCGCTGCCCAGCACGCGGCACAGCGCCATGATCGATCGCGGCTCCTCGATGAGCTGCCAGATCCGGTGCCCGGTCTGGTCCAGCCCGAAGTAGCGACCCTGGGCAGGATCGAGCAGTGCGAGCTCCCCGTCGATCGGTGCGCTGAGCGGCGACGCACTGCGAACGACGACGGTGTCGAGCGAGAGCGCCTCCACGGTTCGAATCATCCCACGAGCGCCTCGACGGCGTCAGCCACCGCGTCGACGGTCCAGCCCTCGCCCGCCCGCGGCACGATGTGGACGGGCACGCCGGCGGCCACTGAAGCCGCCCATACGAACGCCTCGTGCTCCCACAGCCTGCGCAGCAGATCGATCCGGTACGTGTTCTCGACGATCAGCCAGTGCGCCGCGGCGCCATGTCGGCGTGTGACGTCGACCGACCCTTGCGACACCGGACCCGCGAGCACGGCGATCGCGAGGAGCGGGACGGACGGGCCCGCGGCGGCGGGTAGCGAGAGCTTCGGGTGGCTCGGCGGCTCGCGGCGCGCCTCGGACAGGTCGAGTCCCAGCGTGGCGGCCGCCTGCGGCGTGATCCGCACGGGCCGTCCGAACGCCCGCACCGACGGGGGATCCCCGGCCTCGACCGGGCTGACGTCGTCGGTGACGAGTCGGTGACCACGTTGCGCGAGGCGCAGCGCGGTCGTCGACTTGCCCGCGCCGCGGGGACCGGCGAGGGCGACGCCGACGCCTCCCACCTCCACGACGCTCGCGTGCAGCGCGAAGCAGCCGCGCTGGGCGAGCAGGAGCGCCGCGACCGTCCCGTGCAGCCAGATTGACTCCGCGCCTGCGGCGAGGCCCTCGGCCGGCTCGAAGCGGATCTGTGTCCCGTCCCGGACGGCGAACGTCCCGACGCCGTCGACGCGGAGCAACGCATGGTTGCGGTCGGCGATCAGGTGTCCCAGCGCTCCGGGCAGACGGTCGTCGACGAAGGGGTCCGCCGGCGGCGCTCCGGCTGACCCGAGCTGGATCGTGGTCCCCAGCAACGTGTCGAGGTGCGTCACGCGACCGGCCGTGCTGCGCGGCTCTCGAACCACCGCAGGTAGCGGCTGACGAGCAGCCCCCGCCACAACGCCAGCCGGTATTCGCGCATGACCCGGTCCTCCGCCCGCCGGTCCCGGGACGGCCAGTTCGCGACGAGCGCATCGAGCCGGTCGACGTCGAGCAGGCGCCGCGACAGTGGATGCTCGCGAACCTGGTCGAGCTCGGACTCGACCAGCGGGCGCGCAGCGGTCAGCACGTCGAGCCAGTCCGGCAGTTGCTCGCCTCGCCTCGTGCGCAACGCGATCGAGGGAGGGAGCCGGTCGCCCATCGCCCCCCGGACGACCGCGCGGGTCACGCCGTCGTGCCGGCGAACCCACTCGGGCTGGCGCAGCGCCACCTCGACGACGCGCCGGTCGATGGTCGGATCGCGATGCTCGACGCCGTGGCGGGCGGCGAGCGCGGCCTGCGCGTCAGCCTGCGTCGCGCCGGCTTGCACGACCCACAGCGCGCGGTCCCGTGGATGCGTGGCCGGGTTGAGTGCCGGGGTCCGCGCGAGGTCGAGGTCGCCGGCGAGCTGCGGGTGCACGGCGATCGACCGGTTCCAGTCTCCGACGCGGTCCGTGCGACCGGAGACGCGCTCGCCGAACCGCTTGGCTCTGCGCGGCATGAGCCGGGAGCCGATCCGGACGCCGTACGTCCACGCCCTGCTCTCACCGGTCGCGTTGCGCCAGGTGGCCGCTTCTCGCATGGCTACGAGAGGCCGGCCGGCGCGGACGAGCTCGGCCAGCCAGTCGGGTCCGTCGGCGCTGAAGGCCATGTTGCCGCGCCCGCCGGTCATCAGCGCGGTGACGCCGTCGGTCGCGGCCCGCTCGGAGATCGCGTCCACCCACAGGAAGTTGCACGGGTTGCGGACCGGGCCGGCGCCGAGCTCCCACAGCGCTTCGTGCCGCTCGAAGACGCCGGCACC
>CADCVT010000366.1 GCA_902806215.1 uncultured Solirubrobacteraceae bacterium
ACGTGATCCCGGTCAACCCGACGTGCGACGGGGAGATCCTCGACCGCCGCTGCTATCCGTCGCTCGACGCCATCGAGCGGCCCGTCGAGGTCGTCGACATCTTTCGCCGCGCCGACCAGGCGGGCGTCCACGTCGACGAAGCGATCGCCATCGGCGCCAAGGCCGTGTGGATGCAGCTCGGCGTCATCGACCACGACGCCGCGCGACGCGCGGAGGCCGCGGGCCTCCAGGTCGTCATGAACCGCTGCCCGAAGATCGAGCTTCCGCAGGTGTAAGGGGGCTCCGCCCCCTTCACGGACCCCCGTGCGTCAGTCGCCTGGCGGCGAGATCGCGGCGAGCACGTCGTCGGCGATCGCGCGGGCGGCCTCGCGCAGCTCGTCGTCGGTGCGGTCCTGGACCGGGTGCGAGACGAACGCCCGGCGCAGGTCGGGTTGGCCAAGCAGGGCCGCCTGCTCCTCGGCTCCGCGCATGAACGCGTCGCTGGCGACCAGCACCGCGGGCTTGCCGAGCGCTTCGAACTCCACCACGTCGCGCAGACCGCACGACACGCAGGAGCCTCAGTCGGCGAGCGCCTCGACGACCGCCTCGCGCTCGCGGGCGATGTCGCGGCGCACGTCCGGCGGGGCCGGCTTCGTGAACGTCGGCTTCTGCGTGCGGAACACGTCGATGCCGCGCTCGCGCAGGACGCGCTCGAGCTCGTCGAGGAAGACGTCGCCGCGCGGCTTGCGGATGTCGACGAACGCGACGCGCTTCGGCGTGCCGTCGCGCGGGGCGAGCGGCTTCTCGACCGTGTCGAGCTCGCCCGTCGGGTCGAGCACCTCGATCGTGGTCATCGCCATGGTTCGACGCTCCTGGTCACCGGGGCCGACCCTATCTCGCCGGCGGCCCAGCCGCCGAACACCATCGAGAACAACCCGGCATCGCCGCCGCCGTAGGTCAGCAGGATGCGGTCCGGCGCCGCGAACTTGGGCACGCCCGCCTCGGGGTCGGTGACCCACTCGGGCTTGAGGCCCTCGGGGGAGCCGCCGGCGCCGCGGACGAGCGTGCCGGCCGGCGAGGTAGTCGACTTGAACAGCTCCTCCTGGACGCGCTCGCGGTTCCATCCGGCCTCGCGGAACACGCGGCCGTGCTCGGGGCCGACGAGGAGCATCGCGTCGAACGCGAGGCGCTGGCGCGGCGACGCGACGCTCTCGAGCGCGAACCCGAGCGTCGCGCACAGGTCCTCCGGGTCGCGGCCGAGCTGGTCGACGATCACGCGCGGCGACTCCGCGCTCATGAGCGTCACGCCGGTCTCGCCGTTCGGGACGCCGCGCGCCTGCGCGAGGCCCTCCCACGGCGCGGTGTCGTCGAGCCGTTCGGCGAAGCACGCGCCGACCTTGCCCATCTGCCCGTGCGTGGCGCGGTCCTCGCGCCGCGGCCGGCCGCCGCCGACGTTGCGCACGACGAGCTGCAGCGCGCGCCCGATCGAGAGGTTCGCGCGGTTGCCCTGCCCGAGCAGGTTGCCGCCGCTCTCCATGCCGATCTCCTCGGCGAGCGGGCCGCTGACGACCACGAGCGGGCCGGCCGGCATCGTCGTCGCGAGCAGGCCGTGGAGCGCGAACGCGTCGTCGCACGCGGTCTCGACCGCTGCGAGCACGACCGGCAGGTGCTCGGGCAGGCAGCCCGCCATCACCGCGTTGATCGCGACCTTCTCGACCGTCGCCCGGCCGCCGTACGGCGGCACCTCCGCGACGAGGTCCTGGGCGTCGCGGCCGGTGCCGTCGAGCATCGCGACGACGCGTTCGGCGGTCGGCGCGACGACCGGGAGGCCGTCGGTGAGACCACGGTCGTGGAGCGCCTCGACAGGATCCTCGAGACCGCCGACGGTGAGCGTGCGGGCGACGATCCGGCCGGTCTTGCGCGCCCGCTTCGCCGCCAGCCGCGCGGCGACCTCGGGGTCGCGCGTGAGCGACGCGCAGCCGGGGCGCATCGCGGGGAGGTCGTCGAGCTCGAGGGTCGTTCCGGCCTGCTGCGCGAGCTCGGCGAGGCGCTTCGTGTCCAGGCCTTCGACCCGGCCGCGCTCCTCGCCGCCGTCGAGCAGGACGACCGTCGGGACGGCGTCCGGGTCGAAGCGCTCGGACGTCGCGAGGTCCTCGTCGATCTCCGGTACGCGGTCGATCCCGACGCGGGTGGCCTGCTCCGCGGTCTCTGTCGGCGTCGACTGCGACAGGATCCTGACGTCGGCGGCGTCGAGCGCAGGGAGCAGCTGGTCGCAGACGGGGCAGTCGTGCTTGACGAGGGCGATGAGCTCCACGGGCCGGAGCATCGCATCTCGGTGCGCGTGGAGCCCAGTGCGGCACTCGGTGGTGGCGCTCGGCTCGTGGTCCGACAACTGCGTCGGTTGAGCCAGCAGGTCTCTTCGCGTTCTGGCGCTCCTCCCGTGCGTGGCGGCTCTCGCGGCTGGCCGCCGATGGCGCTTGCTCGCGGTCGAGGTGTCTCGGCCGGCAGATGTAAGCCCCTGCTTACACCAGTTGTAAGCGGGGGCTTACAACCACGACGAGGGCGCCGGTTGTCCTTCTGGTTAGCCGCTGCTAGCACCAGCGCTAGCTCTCGCTAACGCGGCCGTGGACCAACACCTCGATCCGAACAAAACGAGACCGCGTCGGAACCCTCACTTCCTGACCGACGCAGTTTCAGACCACGAGGCGAGCGGCAAAGCAGCGCGCACGGAGCGCCACGCGAGGCCGCGCCGCACTCACGCGCCGAAGCGGTGCTTGTACTTAGCGTCCACCCCGCACCAGCAGGCGTCGTTGCGGCCGGGGGGCCACGCGATCGCCTCGTTGCGGTGGTCGTCGGCGTAGCGGGCCCTCGTCTCGTCCCAGTCGGGATCCAGGCCGGCTTCGCGCGCGAACGCGACGAGGTCGGCGACGCGTACGGGCACGGGGGCGGGCCGGTGGCCGTGGACGCCGCTGACCTCGCGCATCCGGCCGTCGAGCTCGCGTGAGTAGTCCTCCCACGGGCGCTCTCCCCGGTCGGCGCGGAAGCCCGGCAGCTCGTCGAGCGCCCGCTGGTACTCGTCCCGCGGGTACCACGGCACGGCGATCGGCGCTCCCTCGGCCTGGCGCTCGAGCCGGGACAGCGCGGCCGCGGCGCTCGACGAGCACGCCGCGGCGTCGGCCGGCCGGTCGGCGTCGAGGTGCGCGACGCCCGCGGTCAGATGCCGTCGAAGCGCAGCGCAAGGCGATCGAGCACGGCTTCACCGCTGCCCTTCCTCCATGCGGCCGAAGCTACCGGCCCTGCCAGCGCGCGGGGCGTTTCTCGGCGAACGCCCGGACTCCCTCCCGCATGTCCTCGGACCGAAAGCACGCCTCGCGCAACTCGATGAGCTCTCGTTCGACGTCGTCCGAAAGGCCCATGTCCGCCGCGAGGAGCGCGCGCAGGACCCGCTTGTTGCCGCGGACCGACAGCGGCGCGTTGCCCGCGAGCTCGCGTGCGATCTCGAGGCTCGTCTCCTCGACGGCGTCCGGGGCGGCGGTGCGGTTCACGAGGCCCCAGTCGAGGGCGGTCGCGGCGTCCACGTTGCGCCCGAGGAGGAACAGCTCGCGCGTGCGCGGCGCGCCGATGGCCTGGACGAAGCGCCGCAGGCCGGTGTGCGAGTAGACGAGGCCGAGCTTCGCGGGCGGCATGCCGAGCTTGATCTCGTCCGAAGCGACGCGCAGGTCGCAGCACAGCGCGAGCTCGAGGCCGCCGCCGATCGTGTGCCCCGGAAGCGCGGCGACGATCGGGACATCGCACGAGTCGAGCGCCTCGAGCGCCGACGTGAACGGGTGCGCGACGAGCTTCTCCGCCTGGACCGCGAAGACGTCGTCGGGGATATCGCCGATGTCGTAGCCCGACGAGAACATCCCGTCGGCGCCGGTGAGGACGAGACAGCGGGCCTCGCGAGCCTCCTCGACGGCCGCCGCGATGCCGTCGAGGATCGCGTGGTCCAGCGCGTTGCGCTTCTTCGGGTTGGAGATCGTCAGACGGACGACGCCGTCCGCCGGCTCGTCGACGAGGAGCCGGCCGCTCACTCGAGGACGACGAGGGTGTCGCCCTCGTTCACGGCCTGGCCCTCCTCACAGAGGATCTCCTTGACGGTTCCGGAGTCCTCCGCCTCGACGGGCATCTCCATCTTCATCGACTCGAGGATCGCGACCGTGTCGCCCTCCTCGATCGTGTCGCCCACCTTGCACTCGACCTTCCAGACCGTGCCGGTGATGTGCGCTTCGACGTCAGGCATGGCGCGGACCCTAGCCGCGCCCACGGACAGCGGCTAGGAGGGCGGCTCGTACAGCTCGAGGACGTTGCCGTCGGGGTCGTGGAAGGCGGCGACCCGGCCCCACGAGCGGTCGGCCACGCCGTCGGCGAAGTCGACGCCCTGGGCCTTGAGCTTCTCCACGACCTCCTCGATCCCGCCGTCGGGGCGGAACGCGATGACCGCGCCGCCCTCCCCGCCGGGTGTCTCGCTGTCGCGCGCGTTGAGGCCGATCGTCAGCCCGTCGGCGTCGACCTCGGCCCACTCGCCGTGGTTCTCCTTCACCGTCAGGCCGAGCGTGTCGCCGTAGAACTTCAGGGCCGTGTCCATGTCGTTGACGGGCAACCACACCGTCGAGACTCCGTTGAGCATGGCCGCGGGCTACCCCGGCGCGCTTTGCTGCTCGTGCCACGTTGTGTCCCGGCGGTCGGAGTCGGCGCGGACGATCTCCTCCCGCCGGTCGCACCGGCGGTATGGAAGGGTTCCCGGCCATGATCCTCGCGATCGACCAGGGCACCACCGGGACGACCTGCCTCTGCTTCGACGAGGACGGTGCCCTCGCCGGGCGCGCGTACCGCGAGTTCGGCCAGCACTTCCCCCAGCCCGGCTGGGTCGAGCACGACGCCGCCGAGATCCGCGACGTCACGCTCGCGGTGGCCGCCGAGGCAGTCGAGGACTCCGGCGCCGGCCACCTCGACGCCATCGGCATCACCAACCAGCGCGAGACCGTCGTCGTGTGGGACCCGAGCACGGGGGAGCCGCTGCACCGCGCGCTCGTGTGGCAGGACCGCCGCACGAGCGACCGCTGCGCCGAGCTCAAGCAGGCGGGCTTCGAGTCGCTGACCCGCGAGCGCACCGGGCTCGTGCTCGACCCGTACTTCTCCGGGACGAAGATCGAGTGGCTGCTGCGCAACGTCGACGGCCTCGCCGAGCGCGCCCGCGACGGCCGCGCGGTCTTCGGGACGATCGACGCTTGGCTCATCTTCAACCTCACAGGCGAGCTCGCGACCGACGAGACGAACGCGTCGCGCACGCTGCTCTACGACATCCACTCAGGCCGCTGGGACCACGACCTGCTCGCGCTCTTCGACGTGCCGGAGCGCTCGCTGCCCGAGGTCCGGCCGTCGATCGGCTCGTTCGGCGTGACGAAGGACGGCGTGCTGCCCGGCTTCGACGGCGTCCCGGTCTCCGGCGTCGCGGGCGACCAGCAGGCCGCGCTCTACGGGCAGGCCTGCCTCGATCCGGGCCAGGGCAAGAACACGTACGGGACGGGGTCGTTCGCGCTGCTCAACAGCGGTGACGTCGCGCCGCAGCCGCCCGAGGGGCTGCTGACGACGATCGCATTCAGCATCGGGCAGCGCAGGCTCTACGCGCTGGAGGCGGCGATCTTCGTCACCGGCGCGGCCGTCCAGTGGCTGCGCGACGGCCTGGGGATCATCGAGTCCGCGGCAGAGACCGAGGAGCTCGCACGGTCGGTCGACTCGACCGGCGGGGTGGTGTTCGTGCCCGCGCTGACCGGGCTCGGCTCGCCGCACTGGGACCCGTACGCGCGCGGGACGATCGTCGGAATCACCCGCGGGACCGGGCGCGCGCACTTGGTGCGCGCGACGCTGGAAGCGATCGCGTTCCAGACCTGCGACGCGGTCGACGCCATGCACGCGGCCGGCGCGCCGCAACTGCGCGAGCTCAAGGCCGACGGCGGCGCGACCGCCAACGCGTGGCTCATGCAGTTCCAGGCCGACATGCTCGGCGTGCCCGTCGTCGTCCCCGAGGTGAGCGAGACGACGGCGCTCGGCGCCGCCTTCCTCGCCGGCGCCGGCGCCGGCCGCTGGACCCAGGACCACATCCGCTCGATGTGGTCCGAACGCGCCAGGTACGAGCCTTCCATGTCCGAGGACGAGCGAACGGGCCGCCACGACGAGTTGAAGCGGGCGGTCGAGCGTGCCCGCGGCTGGGCTACGGGGTAGTTTTCAACGCCGATGCCCGAGAAGCCGCTCGTCGAGATGAAGGAGCAGGTCTACAAGGACCCGCGCCCCAAGGAGCACTTCGACCAGTTCCACACGCGCTCGCGCACGAAGAGCCCCGAGCCGATGTACTCGTTCGTCCGCACGTGCGTGACGCTCTACGGCCTCGCGTTCTTCCGCGAGACGTGCATCTCGTCGGAGAAGGTCCCGCAGTCGGGCCCGGTGATCCTCGCGCCGAATCACTTCTCCTTCATGGACCACTTCTTCGTCGGGTCCTTCACCCGCCGCAAGGTCCGGTTCATGGCCAAGTCGCAGCTCTTCGGCGGCGGCCCGCTGCAGTTCATCTACACGCACGGCGGCGTCTTCCCGGTCCGGCGCGGGCAGCGCGACGAGGAGGCGTTCATCACCGCGAACACGATCCTCGGCAACGGCGGCTGCGTCGCGATGTACTGCGAGGGCGGCCGGTCGCGAACCGGCGAGCTCGCCGAGCGGCCGAAGCCCGGCATCGGGCGCCTCGCGCTCGAGAGCGGCGCGGCGATCGTCCCCGTCGCGATCTTCGGGTCGGCGACGGTGCGCGACTGGAGGAAGTTGCGGTTCCCCAAGGTCGTCGTGCAGTACGGCGACCCGATCGTCTTCGAGAAGTGCGAGGACCCGACGCGCGACCAGCAGCAGGCGGTCGCCGACGAGATCTTCAAGGAGATCAAGCTCCTCTACAGCGGCCTCGAGTCGCTCGGGCGCAAGGGCGTCATGGAGCGCATCCGCGAGGAGCGCCGCGCGCTGCGCCGATCTCGGCGCAAGCACACGGCCGCCGCGTAGCCCAAGGGGCCTGAGGTCGCGCAGCGCGGGGTACCGTGGCTGCTGGATGAAGCGCACGATCTCCCTGCTCGCCGGCGTCGCGGCACTCGGCTCGACCGCCTCCGCGGCCGCCGCACCGGTCGGCGCGCCCGAGACGGTCGTGCCCTCGCTCGACACGCCGTGGGAGGTCGTCACGGTGCCCGACGGGCGGCTGCTGGTGACCGAGCGTCCCGGCGACGTCAACAAGAACCTCAGCCGCATCCGCGTCGTCGCCCCGAACGGGAACCTCTGCCCGGCGAGCGCCTACAGCGAGTCTTCGGGCGACGACGCGACGCGGTCGTACAAGTTCCTCGGCCCCGCGCCCCATCCCGGCTGGGCCCGCAACGGCTACGTGTACCTGTACGAGACGGTGCTCTACGACGGCATCCGCCTCGGCAGCCGGGTCGTGCGGCTCATCGACCGGGGCTCGACGCTCACCTTCGACCGCGTGATCTTCGATGGCATCGGGTCCGACGGCTCGCACGACGGAGGGCGGATCGCCTTCGGACCGGACGGCAAGCTCTATGTGACGACGGGCGACATCCACGACCCGGCGCTGCCGCAGGACCCGTCGAAGCTCAACGGCAAGATCCTGCGCATGGAGGCGCCCGGCAACGACAGCGACGGGCAGCCGGTCGCGGACAACCCGTTCATCGGCATGGGCGGAGACGCGCGGTACGTGTACTCGAAGGGCCACCGGCATCCGCAGGGCCTCGCGTGGGATCGCGACGGACGCCTCTGGCAGACCGAGCACGGCCCGAGCGGCGAGGAGCACGCCCCGGCCGACGCCAAGGCGGGCCGCGACGAGCTCAACCTGATCGTCAAGGGCGGCGACTACGGCTGGCCGCAGGTCGCCGGCACGCAGACCAGGGCCGGCACGATCCCGCCGAAGGTCCAGAGCGGCCCGCCCCCGGCGTGGGCGCCCGGCGACCTCGCGTTCGCCGCCGACGGCTCGCTCCATGCCCCGATGCTCGCCGGCGCCCATCTGCGCCGCTTCGTCCTCTCGGGCGAGGACGTCGTCTCGCACGAGCCGCTCTACCAGGAACAGTTCGGCCGGATGCGCGTCGGCGTGGCCGACGGCAACGTGCTGTGGTTCACGCAGGACGGCGAGACCGCGGACCTCATGCGCGTCGGCATCGACGCGCCGCTCCCCGCGCTCGGGACGCGCGACTGCTCGGCGCTCGGCTCGGGCCCCGACCGGTCGCAGATCGACACGGGCACGGCCGGCGGCGATCCCGCCCCGCCCGCTGATCCGGCGGCCGGCGGGAGCACCGCCATCACCGCCCAGCCCACGGCGCTCGCGCTCGCGCCCGTGAGCCCGCTGCGCGCCGCGGCCTCTTCCGGTCGCGCCGACCCGGTCGCCGGCCTGCTGTCTCGCGCGAGCGCC
>CADCVT010000367.1 GCA_902806215.1 uncultured Solirubrobacteraceae bacterium
GTCTGCTCCGCCACCCGCTCGCCGAACTCCCGCGGCGGCCCGCCCGCCGCCGGGACCAGCGGCGGCAGGAACGGCCGGGCGGGCTCGGCGTAG
Source organism: uncultured Solirubrobacteraceae bacterium (assembly GCA_902806215.1). Taxonomy (GTDB): domain Bacteria; phylum Actinomycetota; class Thermoleophilia; order Solirubrobacterales; family Solirubrobacteraceae; genus CADCVT01. Next base: position 94 of record CADCVT010000367.1, read on the forward strand.
GTGCGGCGGGCCGGCACGGAGACGATCTCCCGCTCGGGCCAGCGCAGCGCGGTCAGTCGCCCACCGAACACCGCCCCCGTGTCGAGGCAGATCGTGTTGTTGATCCACTCGGGCTCGGGCACGGGCGTGTGCCCGTAGACGACGGCGGCGCTCCCGCGGTAGTCGCCGGCCCACGCGTAGCGCACGGGCAGCCCGAACTCGTCGGTCTCGCCGGTCGTCTCGCCGTACAACGCGAAGTTGCGCACCCGGCGCGACGACCGGTTCTGAAACTGCTCCTTGAGCCCGGCGTGCGCCACGACCAGCCGCCCGTCGTCCAGGACGAGGTGGGAGACCAGCCCGTCGACGAAGTCGGCGACGCGCTCCTGCAGCTCGGGCGGCTCAGCGGCGAACTGCTCGAGTGACTCCGCCAGCCCGTGCGTGACCTGGACGTTGCGGCCGCGCAGAGCCCGCATCAACTTGATGTCGTGGTTGCCGGGTACGCACAGGGCCGCACCGGACTCGACCATGCTGATGACGAGGCGGAAGACCGCGGGCGTCGCGGGCCCCCGGTCGGGCAGGTCGCCCACGAACACCGCCTTGCGTCCCGGCGGCGGCGTCACCACGACCTGCAGTGGCGTGTCCGCCGGCGCGACGGCGTAGCCGAGCTCACCCAGCAGTGTCACGAGCTCGTCGTAACAGCCATGCACGTCGCCGATGATGTCGAACGGACCATGGTCGCCGCGTCGGTCGGTCCACAGCCGGACGCGCTCGATATCGACGTCGTCGACCTCTTCGGCCGAGGTGAGCTTCCACACGTGGTGGAACCCCTCGCGCTTGAGGCTGGACATCGACTTGCGCAGCGCCTGCACCTGGCGGCGCAGGGCATGCGGCGGGAGATTGCGGTCGGGCCGGGCGGCGTTGCGTTCGGCACAGACGCGTTCGGGGAGGTTGAACACAATCGCGCAGGCGAGGACGTCATGCTCCCGGGCAAGTGAGACGAGCTTCTTGCGATCCTCCGGAAACACGCTGGTCGCGTCGACGACGGTCAGGCGGCGCCCGGCCAGCCGCTTGCCCGTGACGTACTGCAGCACGTCGAAGGCGTCGCGGGTCGCGTGCTGCGCGTTCTCGTCGTCGGCGACGAGCCCCCGGCAGAAGTCGCTGGACAAGACCTCGGTCGGCAGGAAGTGCCGGGCGGCAAACGTTGACTTGCCCGACCCCGACGGCCCAACGAGGACCACGAGGGACAACTCGGGGATGGACAGCTTCATGACTGCGCCGCCGAGGTGAAGACGGCCATCTGCGTCGGCGGCCCGACCTCGCGGTCCTCTGGACCGACGGGGAGGTAGCGCACCGAGTAGCCGTAGCGCTCGGCGACGAGATCCGCCCACGCCGCAAACTCCGCGCGTGTCCATTCGAAGCGATGGTCGCGGTGGCGCAGCATCCCGGGCTCGAGGAACTCGAAGCGGACGTTGTACTCGCGGTTGGGAGTCGTCATCACGACGGTTGGTGCCTTGGCGTGGCCGAACACCACCCGGGCGAACGCCTCGAGGCGAGGGAGGTCCAGGTGCTCGATGACCTCGACGCAGGTCAGCGCGTCCCAGCCGCGGAGGCGGTCGTCGCGATACGTGAGCGAGCCCTGGAACAGCGACAGCCGTTCGCGCTGGCGCGGCGGCATGCGGTCGAGGTGCAGCCGTCGACCCGCCGCCTCCAGCGCGCCGGCCGAGACGTCCATCCCCCCGACTGCGGTGAAAGACGGATCCGCGAGCAGGACCTTCACCAGCGAGGCGGCACCGCATCCGACGTCGAGGACGCGTGCGGAGCCGACACTCTTGAGGACTGAGACCACCGTCCCGATCCGCGCGTCGGCCAGGCGCACCCGTTCCTCGGGCACGTCGGTCGGCTCGAGGTCGTCGACTGCCGCCTGCTCGGCGATGTCCTCGCCCACGAGGTGGTCCAGCGCCTCCGTCGCCAGCCGCTTCTGGTAGCGCAAGTACCGGTTGACGATCAGTTCCTTCTCCGGATGTGCCGACAGCCAGTCGCCGCCGCGACGCAGCAGCTTGTCCAGCTCGTCGCGGCCGATCCAGTAGTGCTTGTCGTTGTCGAGGACTGGCAGGAGCACGTACAGGTGCTCCAGGAGGGACTGCAGGCGGGCGTGTCCCTTGAGCCGCACGGTCACGTACTTCGCCGTGCCCCACGCGGGGAACTGCTCGTCGGCCGGGTGCTCCGTGACGTCGACGTCCCACCCCAGTGGGGCGAAGAGGCGCTCGACCAACTCGCCGCCTCCGCTGCTGGGGACGACAGCCAGGGCGGCTTCCAGGGGCAGGGCGCTGGCCGCCAGCTCGGCATGGCCGCCGCTCTTCCCGCCCAGCGCCGACCCGTACACCTTCGCCAGCGCGACGGACATGAAGGACGAGGCGACGTACGGCCGGTCGTTGACGTAGTCGTACCGGCGCGAGCCGCGCCCTTTGGTCAGGCTCAGGGCGTCGATGTCGAGCAGGAGCGCCGCCGTGCAGCGGTCCGTCCCGA
>CADCVT010000368.1 GCA_902806215.1 uncultured Solirubrobacteraceae bacterium
CCGACCCGTCGCCGCCGCCGCCCGCGGCGGCCGCGCCGCGGTCGACTACGGCGACCCGGCTGACGTTGCCCTGGTCGTCGAGCCCGCGAACCGCGACGTAGCGCCTCAGCGGCGCGGTCGTGTCGAGCGTCTGGAACGCGCCCGGGCCGACGAGCGCCGGGTCCGCGAACGAGACCGCGTCGGCGTCCGCGAACGAGTCGCCGTCGATCGGTGCGTCCGACGTGCGGACCTCGTAGCGCGCGACCTTGCCGCACAGGAGGTCGTCGCCGGGCGCCACGAACGTCATCGCAGCACCCGCGAGGGTCGGCTGGGTCGGCGTGCCCGGCGCGATGGCGTCGCGCCGCGCGTCGCCCGAGTTCGCGCGATCGTGGTGGAACTGCGGCCACGACGCCGGCGCGCACGCACCGGCCGCGGTCTCGTACACGTGGACCCGGCCCGAGCGCGTCATCCCGACGACGACCTTCTTCGCGCCCACGTCGGTCTCGCGGTTCCCGAACGATCCGATGGCGGGGTTCGCGACGGTCCAGTCGCCGGTCAGCTTGGGCCATCCGGCGACGTCGGCTCCGGCGGCGTTCAGGCCCTGGAGGTCCATCGACGCGGTGCCGGCCACGACCTCCTCGCCCGCCTGGCCGTCGATGTCGCCGATCGACGGTCCGGTGAGGAACTGGAGGTCGTTGACCTCGGCGGGCCAGCCCGGACGGATCGCCCTGGCCTCGGGCTGGTACGCGACGATCTGGTCCTTGCCGCCCTGGTACTCGGGGAGCACCACGTCGACCGCGCGCTGGAGGCCGGCCGCCGGGACCAGGAAGGAGGACCCGCCGCCGGTGAGCGCGCCGAACGCGGGATGGCCGAACGCGGCCAGGAACGGCTGGTCCGACGCCGCGGTGCCGTTGCCGCCGGACGACGGCAGGGCGTTGTCCTGGCCGTTGGTGCGGCCGTAGCACGACGCGCCGTCCGGCCCGACGAGGTACGCGACGCCCGCCGCCGGGATCGTGCCCACCTTCGGGCCCGGGGCGGCGCCCGGCTGACAGGCCACGTTCCCGATGACCGGCGAGCCGGTCACGCCCTCGCCGACGAGCGGCAGGATCTCGGCCTGCAGGATCCCGATGCGGAACGGCCAGCCGTTGCGGAACGGCGAGGCGCCGGTGAGCAGGCCGTCGGCCGGCTCGCCCGTCGGCTTGATCGCGAACACGCGGCCGTTGGCCACCTCGAGCGCCTCGCCGAGCGCGCTGTAGGAGGCCTGGTCGGTGCCGCCGGCGTTGAAGCCGCCGTCCTGGTCGGGCGCGTAGGACTCGTTCGTGCCCACGACGACCTCGGGCCGGCCGTCGCCCGTCGTGTCGAGGTCGCCCACCGCGGGGGTGTCGACGATCGCGCCCTGCTGGTAGTTGGCGCCGGCGTCCGGCTTGAACGTGACCTGGTGCGAGGTCGGGTCGACGGAGGCGACCTTCGAGCGGTCGACGACGAGCACCGGCCAGCCGGGCACGGCCTCCCCGTCGTCGTTCCAGGCGTAGACGTGACGGTCCATCGACGCGGCGACGATCTCGAGCTTCCCGCCGTCGTCGCGGTCGAGGTCGGCCAGCACCGGCGACGCGATGAAGCCGAGCTGCGTGCGATTGAGCTGCCCCTTGCGCGTGTTGACGAACGGCGCCGGCGGCACCCCGGCGTAGTCGAGGCTCGTCTGCATCGTCCGCACGCGCTCGCCCGCGGCCGAGATCACGCTGATCTTGCCCTCGAGGTCGGCGACGACGATCTCGGGCTCGCCGTCGCGGTCGAGGTCGCCGACCGCCGGCGTGGCGATCACGGCGCCGGACGCGCGGTCGACCTGCGGGGTGTCGTAGCCCGGGCTCGTCTGCCGCGGGAGGGGATCGGTCTTCGCGGGGAAGCCCTCGAGCTGCGTGCCGTCGCGCCGCCACACGTTCACGAGCCCGTCGGAGTTGGCGACCACGAGCTCGTTGCGGTTGTCGCCGTCGACGTCGGCGAGCACGGGCGACGCCTCGGCGTCGCCGGACAGCAGCTTCGGCCAGCCGGCGAGCATCTGGCTGTCGCGGTGCAGGAAGAGCTTGCGCCGGTCCTGGCCCATGAGCGCGTCCGCGCCGGTGAGCGTCGCCTCGATCTTGACCACGAAGCCGTAGGGGTCGCTGTTCGGACGCCCGTTGTGCGGCTGCTGGGGTTCGAGGCCGTGCTCCGGGCCGTTGAAGCCGGGCGACTGCGGAGCGGGCGGGAACAGGGCCTTGAGCTTGGCGACGTCGACCGTCCCGACGACGCCCTCGATCGCTCCGTTGCGCGGCGTCGTGCCGTCGCAGAAGCTGGACGTCACGGGCGCCGCCTTGAAGTCCTGCTCGCCCGGATAGCCGCCGGGCGCGACGAGGACGCGGCACGTGTACGCGCCCCGCGCCGCCACCTTGCCGCGGACGTCGAACGCGGCACGGCCGGGATCGATCTGCCCGTACCACTCGGGCGACGTGACCTCGACCTCAGGCGGGACGCGCGACGGGCCGGCGGCCGGGATCAACGCGTCCACCGTGCGGTTCATGTTGACCCGGCCGTAGCCGTAGAACTGGTCGTGGCCCCGTCGCGCCGGGTACGAGCGCGGCGCCGTCGTCCCGAGCCGGGTCGTGGGCGCACTCGCGAACGGGTCGGTGCAGCCCGGCGCGGGGCACATGAGCTCCGTCGGCGCGCCCGTGATCGGCTCCTGCGAGAAGTTCACGTCGTCGGCGATCGGCGTCCCGCCGAGCACGCCCGACGCCATGAGCTGCTTGACCTCGTTCGCCGACAGCGCGCACGCGCTGCCGTCGACGCGCTCGCACGCCGGGTGCGCCGCCAGGCGCCCGGTCTCGCGGGCGTTCAGCGCCGCCGAGTAGACGAGCCCCGCCATGCCGGCGGCACGGCCGGTCGCGTCGGACGAGCAGCTGACGCTCGGGATCGCCAGGTCGATCTTCGCGTTGAAGTTCGTGCACCCGTTGAACGCGACGTAGGACTGGGTCCCCGGCGTGTGCGTCATGGAGTTGACGAGGATCACCCGCGGGAACGACGACGGCCAGTTGTTGTGCTGCGCGGCCTCGTCGGCGGCCGACGCGATGACGGTCACGCCGTGCTCCCACGCGTAGTCGATCGACTGGCCGGCGAGCGTCGACTTGTTGAGCGTCCCCAGCGCCTCCTGGACGACGAGCACGTCGTTGTCGACCGAGTAGATGACGGCCTGGGCGAAGCGGTTGACGTCGGCGATGAACGACGAGCCGACGCGCATGTGGATCTGCATGCAGTTCGGGCACGTGCCGGCGTCGCCCCCGTTGTCGGGCTCGGCGCCCGAGTCCCTGGCCTCGCCCGTGCCGTGGCCGTACTGCACGTCGTCGTACGGGTCGTTGTCGTCGTCGAGGAAGTCCCAGCCGACCATGTCGTCCGGGTAGCCGTTCTCGTCGTCGTCGACGCCGTCGCTGAACCTGATGAGGACGTCCTGCGGGTCGAGCAGGTCCTGGTTGACCCCGTTGACCGGGTTGATCACGACCCGCGAGTCGCAGGCGTAGTCGCGCAGGTTGAACACGCCGTCGCCGCTGACGTCCCACGGGACGTCGTCCACGCCCGGGTCGGCGAAGGTCGCGCAGTCGACGCCCTCCACGGTCGCGGTGCCGAGGTCGTGCTGGGGCTCGCGTGCCTCGCCCCGGGAGATCCGCGTCTTGAAGCGCAGGTCCTTCATCGCGGTGTCGTCGTCCCACTTGATGCCGGAGTCGAGGACGGCGATCGTCACGTCGGGGCGGCCCGTGGTCGTTCGCCAGGCCTGGTCGACGTCCTTGTCGTCGACGACGTGCGCGCCGCGGATGCCGTTGAGCTCGCGGCGGTCGGCCAGCGTCGCCGGCGTCGCGGCGGGCTCGCTGCCCTCAGGCGGGTCGGAAGCGTCCCGCGGCGTGGCCGCGTACATCCACCTGAGCTTGCCTTGCTCGACCTCGGACGGGGCCTTGCCGGCGCCGCTCGCGATGCGGTAGTCGCGGTAGCGCTCGGCCGGCGTCTGCGTGTAGGGGAACGCAGCGAAGGCGGACGACGTGAACGCGAGCGCGGCCGCCACCGCGCAGAGGATGACCCAACGCACCGGATGAGCGTAGGCGCCGGATAGCGGCGATGCGCCGGTCCGCCGAACGGCGCCGTTCAGGGCCCTACGCGGGCGCCGCGACCAGGAGCTCGAGCAGGGCCTTTGCGCTGTGGCGGCGGTTCTCCGCCTGGTCCCAGATCCGCTGCCGGTCGCCGTAGAGCACCTCCGCGGTGATCTCCTCGCCCGGGTGGGCCGGGAGGCAGTGCAGCGCGATCGCGCCGTCGGCCGCGCGATCGAGCAGCGCGTCGTCGAGGACGTACGGGCCGAGCGCAGAGCGGCGAGCGGCAGCGCTCTCCTCGCTGTCGGACATGCTCACCCAGACGTCCGCGTAGACGACGTCGGCGTCCGCGACCGCCTCGGCGGGGTCGGTGGTCTTCGTCGCCGGCACGTCGTCGGGCAGCGTGAACTGCGCCGGGGAGGCGATCGCCACCTCGATCCCCGCGCGCGCGCCGACGATCGCCAGCGAGCGCGCGACGTTGTTGCCGTCGCCCACGTAGGCGAGCTTGAGGCCGTCGAGCGACCCGAACGTCTCCTGCATGGTCAGGAGGTCGGCCAGCACCTGGATCGGGTGGTGGTCGGCGGTGAGCAGGTTGATCACCGGCACGTCGCTGTGCAACGCCAGCTCCTCGACGTCTGCGTCGGGGCCGGTGCGGATGCCGATGGCGGCGACGTGGCGTCCCAGCACCATCGCCGTGTCCCGCAGCGATTCGCCCCGTGAGATCTGGAGCTCACCGGAGCGCAGCACGATCGGCTGCCCGCCGAGCTCGAAGACGCCCGCCTCCATCGACAGGCGGGTGCGCGTCGACGGCTTCTCGAACACGAGTGCGACCGAATTCCCGCGCAGCGCGGAGGAGGCGAGCGGGTCGGCCTTCAGCTCGGCCGCGCGCGCCACGAGGGCGCGCAGCTCGTCGCGCTCCAGCTCCTCACCCGTGAGAAAGTGCCTCGGCAAGTCGATGAGTATCACCGTTCTCACGTGGAATCTCTTCCACGGCCGCGCGCAGCCGCCGGCCGGGCGCGACCTGTACCCCGAGTACGAGGCGGCGATCGCCGGCTGGGACTGGGACGTCGCGCTGCTCCAGGAGGTCCCGCCCTGGTGGCCGGCGCGGCTGGCCGAGGCGTCCCGCGCGTCGATGCGGATGGTGCTGACGAGCCGCAACGAGCTGCTGCCCCTGCGGCGGGCGATCGCCGACCACTTGCCCGACCTCATCAAGTCGGGCGGCGGCGGGTCGAACGCGATCCTCGTCCGCGGCGACGCCATCGAGGAGCACCGCGCCGTGCGGCTGCGCCGGCTGCCCGAGCGCCGGTCGATGCACGCCGTGCGCCTCGCCTCGGGCCTGTGGGCCGCGAACATCCACGCCTCCAAGCAGCCGCGCCCGCGGCCGCTGCGCGACATCGCCCGCGCCGGCAACGCGCTCCACGCCTGGGAGCACCACGCGCCGCTCGTCTTCGGCGGCGACTTCAACATCCGCGACCCGGAGGTCCCCGGCCTCGACCACATCTCGTGGCACTGGGTCGACCACGTCTTCGCGCGCGGGCTCACGCGCAAGGGACGCGGCGAGGTGCTCGATCCGCGCCCGCTTTCGGATCACCGCCCGATCCTCGTCGAGCTCGTAGCCTCGGCAGGACCATGAGAGCGCTTCCCCTCCTCGCCGTCGCCGCGCTCGCGGGCGCCGGCTGCGGCAGCAGCGAGACGTCCGAGGTCTTCGAGACGAACTCGGTGAAGATGGTCCGCGGCAACGAGTTCGACCCGCGCGCGATCTCGGTGAAGGCCGGCTCGACCGTCACGTGGACCAACGAGGACGGCGTGCCGCACAACGCCGTCGCGAAGGACGGAGACGGGCCGAAGTCCGAGCTGTTCGGGAAGGGCAAGACGTACTCGTGGAAGGCGGCCACGCCCGGCACGATCGAGTACGTCTGCACCATCCATCCGGGGATGGACGGGACGATCGAGGTCGGCCCCGGCGGCTAGTACCTCGTCCGTAGCCGCCCGACGATCCGCGGCAGGACCTCCGCGGCCTCGTCGTTGGACACCTGGCACGTGCCGGCCGCCTCGTGGCCGCCGCCGCCGTACTCGAGCATCAGCGCGCCGACGTCGACCGGCGACGTGCGGTCGACGATCGACTTGCCGACGGCGAAGACCGTGTTCTGCTGCTTGAGGCCCCACAGGCAGTGGACCGAGACGCGGCACTGGGGGTGCAGGGCGTAGATCATGAAGCGGTTGGTCGGGTGGATGACCTCCTCCTCGCGGAGGTCGAGCACCACGACATCGCCCTCGACGCGCGAGCAGGCGCGGATCTGCTGGACGGCCTGGCGGGCGTGCGCGTCGTACAGCGCGACGCGCTCGGCGACGTCCGGGTGGGCGAGGATCTCGTCGACCGACATCTCGGTGACCTGGTCGATGAGCTGCATCATCAGCTGGTAGTTCGAGATGCGGAACTCGCGGAAGCGGCCGAGGCCGGTGCGCGGGTCCATGAGGAACGACAGGAGGATCCAGCCGGTCGGCGCGAGGATCTCGTCCTGCGAGAAGTCGGCGGAGTCGGCCTTGTCGACCGCGTAGAGCAGCGAGTACCACGGGGCACCGCCGAAGACCGCGTCGCCGCCGAAGTGGTCGTACACGACGCGCGCGGCGGAGCGGGCGTTCGGGTCGATCACATGGTTCTCGGGGCTGTCCTCGCCGACCCGCTCCACCTCGGAGTCGTGATGGTCGAAGGCGAGGTGCACGCCGGGGACGTACGGGAGGTTCGTGGTGATGTCCGTCGGACGGACCTCGATCTTGCCGTCCTGCATGTCCTTGGGGTGGACGAAGAGGATGTCCTCGAGCATCCCGAGCTTCTTGAGCAGCGCGGCGCAGACGAGCCCGTCGAAGTCGGAGCGTGTGACGAGTCGGTGACGGGTCGCGGTCGTGGCCATGCCCGTTCATTCGGCAGGCGCGGCCCAACCCTTAGTTCCGGGCTCTCAATCCAAACCCACGGAGCATCAGGAGCGCCTTCCCTCCCATGGACCCTCGCTCCGGGAGCACCCCGAGCTGGACGCCGGCGCCGTACGCGTCGTAGAACGCGCGGACCCGCCACAGGCGCTGCTCGTCCTCGCTGAGCTCGCACACGAGGACCGCGTGGACGACCACGAACCGGCCGCTGGCCGGGAGGCCCTCGAGCTCACCGCGATGCGTCGCGACGAGCTTCACCGGGTCGGCGACGTGGCGCCCGTCGCGCATGAGCGGGCCCGTCCGCTCGACGCGGGCGTCGGGGAACGCGGTCCACAGCCGGCTCACGTGCGCGACGAGCGCGTCGGGCCCGGTGAGCGGGTCGGTCAGCGGATCCTCGAAGTGGACGTCAGGCGTGACGAGCGGCGTCAGCTCGGCGGCGTCCTTGCCCGCGAGCGCCTGCTCGAAGCCCACGAGGAGGTCGTCGGTGCTCAGAACTCCGGCCTTCCCTCGTGCGGCGTCGACGCCTCGGCGTACAGGCGCCGCGGGATGCGGCCCGCCCCGCGGGCCAGCCGGCCGGCCTCGACGCCGAGGCGGATCGCCCGCGCCATCGCGACGGGCTCCTCCGCGCGCGAGATGGCGGTGGCGGTGAGGACCGCGTCGGCGCCGAGCTCGAGCGCGAGCGTCGCGTCGGACGCCGTGCCCACGCCGGCGTCGAGGATCACCGGCACGTTCGCCTGCTCGACGATGAGCCGCAGGTTGTACGGGTTCGCGATGCCCATGCCGCTGCCGATCGGCGAGCCGAGCGGCATGACCGCCGCGCATCCGGCGTCCTCGAGGCGCCGCGCGAGCACCGGGTCGTCGGTCGTGTAGGGCAGGACGGTGAAGCCGTCGTCGACGAGCTCCTCGGCGGCGAGCAGCAGCTCGGGCGCGTCGGGCAGGAGCGTCCGCTCGTCGCCGATGACCTCGAGCTTGACGAGGTCGGTCTCGAACGCCTCGCGGGCGAGCTTGGCGGTGAGGACCGCGTCGCGCGCGGTGAAGCAGCCCGCCGTGTTCGGCAGCAGCTCGACGCCCGCGCGCTCGAGGACCTCGACCAGGCCCGTGCGGCCGTGGACGTCGATCCGGCGCAGTGCGACGGTGACCATCTCGGTGCCGCTGGCCTCGATCGCCGCAGCCAGCACGTCGAGGCTCGCGAAACCCCCCGTGCCGAGGATGAGCCGCGACGTGAACGTGCGGTCTCCGATGACGAGCGGGTCCGTCGCCGTCGTCGCCATTCAGCCTCCCTGCACCGCGGTGACGACCTCGACCTGCGCGCCGTCGGCGACGACGTGCGTCTCCCACTGGCCGCGCGGGACGACCTCGGCGTCGACGGCGACCGCGACGCCGCGGCCCTCGGCGGGCACCTCGAGCGCGGCCAGCAGCGCGGCGACGGTGGTGCCGGCGTCGAGCTCGGACGGCTTGCCGTTGACGGTGATCACGCGGGCGCTCCGATGAGCTCTGAGACGACGCGCTCGGCGGTCAGCGGCGCGAGCAGGATCCCGTTGCGGAAGTGACCGGTGGCGATGACGGCGCGGCCGTCGCGGCGGATGATCGGCACGTTCCCGGGCGTACCCGGCCGCAGGCCGGCCGCGACCTCCTCGAGCACGAGCTCGGAGATCCCGGGCACGAGCTCGGTCGCGTCGCGCAAGAGCTCGTACACCCCGCCCGCGGTCACGGTCGTGTCGAAGCCGCGCTCCTCGACGGTCGCGCCGAGGACGTAGCGGCCGTCGCCGCGCGGGACGAGGTAGCCGCCCTCGAAGCGCAGGACGCGGTCGAGCAGGGGTGGGTGGGATCCGATCGTCGGGTCGCGCAGGCGCAGGATCTGGCCCTTGACCGGGCGCACCGGGACGTCGGCGAGCGTGCCGGACCACGCGCCGGCCGCGACGACCACGGTCTCGGCCTCGACGTCGTCGAGCGAGGCGACGTCGCGCTGGACCACCTCGACGTCCGCGGCGAGCGCGGCGAGCACCGCGCGCGGGTCGACCGAGTGGTCGTCGGGGATGTGCAACGCAAGGCGGATCGTTGGCGCCAGTGCCGGCTCGAGGCGGCGGGCGGCGCTCGGGCGCAGGCGCTCGACGCGCAGGCCGAGACGGTCGCGGAACGCGTGCTCGCGCTCGAGCGCCTCGGCCTCGTCGCGGTCGCGGGCCGCGATGAGCGTCCCCGCGGTGTGCAGCGGGACGCCGAGTTCGGCGGCGAACGCGGGCCAACGCTCCGCGGCGGCGAGGCCGAGCTCGAGCAGCTCCGGGTTGCCGAACTCCGCCTCGGTCACCGGTGCGAGCATCCCGGCGGCGACGTTCGACGCCCCGGCGCCGGCTCCGCCGCGGTCGTACACGACGACGGACAGCCCTTCGCGCGCCGCGCGGCGGGCGATCGAGAGCCCGATGATGCCCGCTCCGATGATGGCGACGTCCTGGGCCATGCTCGAACGTCATGCTAGAGAGCAGTCCGTGCGTTCCCTCGCTTCTTCCTCGCTGTACTTCGTCTGCGGCGCCCGTCCGGGAGGGCGGCCGCTGCGTGACGTGCTCGCTCCGGCGCTCAGCTCCGGCGTGGACGTGTTCCAACTGCGTGAGAAAGGCGGCGACGAGGACGTGATCCGTGAGGCCGCCTCGGTGGCCCGGGATCTCTGCGCCGCCGCGGGCGCGTTGTTCATCCTCAACGACCGGCCGGATCTCGTCTCGGCGGTCGACGCCGACGGGGTCCACGTGGGACAGGACGACGTGCCGGTCCCGGAGGCGCGCTCGGTCGTCGGCCCGGACCGGATCGTCGGGCTCTCGACGCACTCGGCCGAGCAGGCGGACGCCGCCGAGGGCGTCGACTACTTCGCCGTCGGGCCGGTCCATGCGACGCCGACGAAGGAGGGGCGACCGGCGATCGGCCTCGACCCCGTTCGGCACGCGGCCGAGACCGCGACGACGCCGTGGTTCGCGATCGGCGGGCTCGACGAGACGACCCTTGGCCCGGTGCTCGACGCTGGCGCGCGGCGAATCGTCGTCGTGCGCGCGATCGCCGAGGCCGAGGATCCCGGTGCTGCTGCGCGGACGCTGAGGAGGCTGCTCGATGGGGCGTAAGAGTCGCAAGCGCGAGGCCGAGGCGGCGGGCCCCGCGGGGTCCGACAGCGCGATCAAGCGGGGCTACGCGCGCGGCGAGGAGCGCAACCAGGCGATCCGCGAGGGGCTCGAGCCGCTCGCTCCCGGCGAGCGCCCGACCGCGGTGACCGTGGCGGCGATCGTCGCGCTCCTGCTGGCGATCGCCAACGGCGTCGCGACCGCGCTCGGCGAGACGATCGACAACGACGCGACGTTCTCGAACGTCGCGTTCTCGGTGATCCTGCTCGTCGCCGCGGCGGGCATGTGGAAGGCGAAGTACTGGGCCGTGCTCGGCTTCCAGGCGCTGCTCGGCATCCAGGTCACGCTGTCGGTCATCGCGGCGATGTTCGCGGCGACCATCGTCGAGGCCCTCGTGCTCAGCATCGCGGCGCTCCTGGGCGGCTGGCTGTTCTGGAAGCTGGTGCGGGCGATGGCACGACTCCAGATGCCGGAGCGCAGGCCGAAACCACCCGTCATATAGTCGCTTTCCATGGCTGAGAGCTCCTACGACTGCATCGTCATCGGGTCCGGCCCCGGCGGGTACGTCGCCGCCATCCGGGCGGCGCAGCTGGGGATGAAGACCGCCGTCATCGAGAAGGACGTGGTGGGCGGTCGCTGCCTCAACTACGCCTGCATCCCCGCCAAGGCGGTGCTGCGCTCGGCCGACATCCTGTCCGAGGTCCGCGACGCGGGCGAGTTCGGCATCACCGTCGGCGGTGACGTGACCGTCGACTTCGACGCCGTCAACGCGCGCCGCCTGAAGGTCATCAAGACGCTCACCGGCGGCGTCGCCGGCCTGTTCAAGAAGAACTCGATCGACTACATCGAGGGCTCCGGGAAGCTCGGCGCGGGCGGCAAGTCCGTGATCGTCGGCGACCAGGAGATCCAGGCGGGCAAGGTCATCATCGCCACCGGCTCGGTGAAGAAGCCGATCCCCGGCACGCAGTTCGGCGGCCGCGTCATCGGCACCGAGGAGGCGTGGTCGCTCGAGTCGCTGCCGTCCTCGATGGTCGTCGTCGGCGCGGGCGCGTCGGGCGCGGAGATCGCCAGCGCGTACGCGCGCCTCGGTGTTGACATCACCCTCGTCGAGGCGCTCGACCGCGTGCTGCCCTCCGAGGACGCCGACATCTCCAAGCTCGTCGAGCGCGGCCTCAAGAAGCAGGGCATGAAGGTGCTCACGAAGACTTTCGCGACCGACGTCGAGACGTCGGACTCGAGCGTCTCCTACAAGCTCGGCGACGAGGCCGGCCATGCCGACTACCTCGTCATCGCCGCGGGCCGCGGGCCCGACGTCGAGGGGCTCGGGCTCGACGAGGCCGGCGTCAAGCTCGACGACAAGGGTCTCATCGCGGTCGACGGCGCGCTCAAGACGTCGGTTCCGAACGTGTACGCCATCGGCGATCTCGTCGCCGGTCCCGCGCTCGCGCACAAGGCCTCCGACGAGGGCGTCATCGCCGCCGAGGACGCCGCCGGCAAGGACACGCACCCGCTCGTCCACGTCGACATCCCGCGCTCGACCTTCTGCACGCCGAACGTCGCCTCGTTCGGGCTGACCGAGGCGCAGGCCAAGGAGGCCGGCTACGACGTCGTCGTCGGCAAGGTCCAGTACGGCGCGGTCGGCGCCGGCACGACCTACGGCGACCGCACGGGCCTCGTGAAGGTCGTCGGCGAGACGAAGTACGGCGAGCTGCTCGGCGGGCACATCGTCGGCGCGAAGGCGACCGAGCTCATCCAGGAGCTCGTCAACGTCCGCGCGCTCGAGGGCGGGTTCAGCGAGGTCGCGCGCACCGTGCACGGCCACCCCACGCTGAGCGAGGCGGTCATGGAGGCCGCACGTGCCGCCGATGGCTGGCTCATCCACGGATAGGGCCTTCTACTTCGACCTCTCGTCGCCCGACGCGTGGCTCGCGGCCGAGTGCGTGCTGTCGGTCGTGCCGCAGCCGTGCGAGTGGATCCCGGTCTCGATGCCGTTCGAGCCGGCGTGGCGCTGTGCCGAGGAGGGCCTGTCGTACCGCGAGGACGTCGAGCGCCGGGCGCAGGCGCTCGGGCTGCAGACGGTCAAGTGGCCCGACCCGTTCCCGTTCGACAGCGACTTCGCGCAGCGCGCCGCGATGTACCTCAAGGGCGGCGGCAAGACCGTCGGCTACGTGCTCGCGGCGTTCCGCCAGGCGTTCAACGGCGGCAAGTCGCTCGAGCTGCCCGAGAACGTCATGATCGCCGCGGCCGCGGTCGAGACGCACCCGCGCGCGCTGCTCGTGGGCACCGACACGCAGGGCACGAAGCGCCGCCTCACCGAGGCGACCGAGACGGCGCGCGAGCGCGGGGTCGTCGAGGTCCCCGCGCTGTGGGACGAAGAGCGCGGCGTGCTTCAGGGCGAAGCCGCGCTCGCGTCGCTCACCGCAGCCGCAACCGCTTGAGGACCCGCAGCGGCCGGCCGGCCGCGTCGTAGGCGGTCACCTCGACGGTCAGCGCGACGCTCCGGCGACGAGCGAGCGAGCGCTTGGCGCTCCTCGTGAAGCGCAGCGTCCGCGTCGTGCGGCCCTCGCCGTCGCGGACCTGCTTCGCCGTCCCCACGACCCTCTTGCCGGTGAGCACCCGGAAGCGCAGCCGGCAGCCGCCGGCGCAGCGGACGCGGACGCGCATCCCGCGACTCAGCGCGCGGCCCTTGCGACGCCGGTCGACCGCGACCGCGAGACGGCGCACGCCTCGGCGGATCTCGGTGAACCCGGCCGGGCCGCCCGTCACGACGGCCGCGGCGTCCTCGGCGCGGCGCACGTCCGACGAGGTCAGGCCCGTGACGCCCTCGGGGCGCTTCAGCGGCCCGAACTGCTCGAGCCGCTCCGGCGCCTTGCCGCACACGGACGCGCTGGCGAGCCCGCCGCCGTCGGTCTCACGCGGCGGCGCGGGGTTCGTCGGCAGGGCGCCCGCGTCCTTCTCGTCGGTCTCGCGGACGTTGAGCTGCGGGGCGTCGGACCACGGCACGAGGAACCGCAGCGCGCTCACGTGCTTGCAGTCGTGCAGCAGCGTGATCGTGCCGTTGCTGCCGCTCGGCACCGTGTCGCGTGCCCAGTCGGTCGCGCCCGCGATCGTGAGGCGGATCCTCCCGCCGGCCGGGACGACGATGTCGTTCGGCTGGAAGCGGACGGGCACGCGCAGCGGCGTGTTCGCCGCGACCGGCTTCGGCGACTCCTGCCTGAACCAGTTCTCGGGCATCGGGTCGAGGTGCTGCAGCGACCGCGCACCGTACGTCCCGACCTCCTGGCCCGACGTGGTGTCGGTCTGGCGCAGCACGGCGCCGTCCTTGTTGAGCACCTGGAGCTTCGCGGTCACGTGACCGTCGGTGCGATCGGTCGTGAGCCACAGGTCGGCGACCGGCTGGCCGACGAGGTGCAGCGGCGCGCTCACCTTCGGCGTCTCGAACACCGCGCGGGTGCCCCGCACGGTCTCGCGGTCGTCGGGGCCCTCGCGGAACGAGGTCGAGCCCTTCGGCGCCGTCGCGCCCAGCGCGCCCTCGGCGCCGAGGGCGATCTGACCGGCCGGGCCGCCGGCTTGCGGGAAGCCCTGCTCGGTGCGCCACTGGCCGTCGTTGCCCTGCACCTGGACTTCGGGCCAGGCGTCGGTGCCGGTGTCGAGGCCCTTGAGGTGCTGGTCGTACCAGGCGGTGACCATCGGCAGGAAGTCCTGGCGGGCCCACTCGGGGCGGACGCCCGCGTGCTTGTCGGGGTAGTTGTGCTCCCAGATCCCGAACAGGCCGGCGCGCGGCGTCGAGGCCGGAAGTCGATCGAAGAAGCCGGCGAGCGTGATCGGCTGGACGTTCCAGTCGCTCAGGCCGTGGACCCACAGCGTCGCGGCCTTGATGTTCTGCGCGCCGGTGCGGTACTCGCGGACCTGCCAGAACGGCGTGAAGCTGCCGTTCGGGTCGGCGGAGCCCTGGAAGAGCTCGGGCTGGCAGCCGAAGCGCTCGAACGTGTTGGCGTTGACCGGCGCGGTGCCCGGGTTGATGCTCGTCAGCGCGAGGTACGTGGTGTTCGACAGCGCGGCCTGACCGGCGAACGGCACGCCGTCCATGTTCGAGTACTCGTACTGGCCGCCGACCGTCGCGCTCGGGACGATCGCCTTGAGGTACTGCGTCTTGGCCGGGTCCCCGCGGCCCGCGACCGACACCTGCGTCTCGCCGTCGTAGGAGTGGCCGTACATGCCGACGTTGCCGTTGGTCCACGGCGCGTCCTTGCCGAGGTACTCGATGACGCGGGCGGCGTCGTCGATCTGGTTCTTGGCGGTCTGCTCGAGGCACCCGCCGGACTCGCCCGTTCCGCGCACGTGGTGCTGGGCCACCGCGTACCCGCGCGCGTTGAAGTACGCGATGACGGGCTCGAGGTTGCGGGTCGGGTAGCGCTCCTGACCCTTCTGGACGTAGGGGGTCATGATCAGGACGGTCGGGATCCGCGCGGGCGGCTCGTTGCCGCCCTTGGCCGTGGGGAGCCAGGTCTCGACGAAGAGGTCGGCGCCGTCGGCGGCGGCGAGCGTCTTGCGCTGCTTCGCCGGGTCATCGGCCGGAGGCTTCGTGTCGAAGAGCGGCTGCGACTGCGGGCGCGGCTCGAAGGCGGCGCCGGCGTCGGGCGCCGACGCCGCGTGGGCCGCCGGCGCGAGGGCGAGGAGGATCAGGAGGAGGGAGAGTCCGAGACGGGTCATCACGGACACCAACGTCAGCGCGCCGCAGGACTCGCGGAGACGCGCGCCAGGTTGTTGACGAGCATCTGCACGACCGGCCCGTACGTGGCGGCGAGGAATGCCTCGACCGGCCCCGGCGCGCTGAGGTCGACCGCCACGATGGCGCCGCCGCGGCTCGGGTGGACGCGATGCACGAGCGTCATCGGGCCCACCCGCCAGGTCCACGAGCGGCCCGGCTCGACCGCGAGGATCCGCGCCGGCACCGGGACGGCGCCGAGGAGCCGGGCGGCGCCGCGCGCGCCCTCCTCGACCTCGGGATCGCCGAGCCCCCACGCCCCGCGCAGGTGCGGCGCCCACCGCGACCACAGGGCCGGCCGGGCCATGAGGTCCCAGGCCCGCTCCGGCGATCCGGCCGTCTCTGCCGCGTAGGTGCGCATGCAGGGCGGCCTACCCGGCCCCGTGTTGGCTACTGTGCCAGCCCTTGCCCGACGTCACGATGCCCCGGCTGTCCGACTCGATGGAGGAGGGCACGATCCTGCGCTGGCTCAAGGCCGACGGGGACCAGGTGCGAACCGGCGACGAGCTCGCCGAGATCGAGACCGACAAGGCGACGATGACCTACGAGGCCGAGGCCGACGGCGTGCTGACGATCGTCGCCGGCGAGGGCACGACGCTGCAGATCGGCGAGGTCATGGCCACGCTGGGCGATGCGGCCGACGGACCCGCGCCGGCGGCGCCCCCTGCCGAGGCCGCGCCGGAGCCGTCCTCGGACGCTGTCGCCACGCTCGCCGCGGTCCCGAAGGAGGCCGGCGAGTCCGCGGGCCCCGCCCCCGCCGATCCCGCCCCGTCTCCTCCGGTCGCCGCGGACGACGTCAAGGCGTCGCCGGTCGCGCGCCGGATGGCGCGCGAGAAGGGCATCGACCTGTCGACGATCCGGGGCACCGGTCCCGGCGGGCGGATCGTCAAGAACGACGTGTCGCCTGAGGAAGCGCCG
>CADCVT010000369.1 GCA_902806215.1 uncultured Solirubrobacteraceae bacterium
AGAGCTCCTGCACCATCTCGCGCAGGCCCTGCACGCCGTCGGCCACGCGGTCCCACTCGACGGTCAGGCGGTTGTCGGTCCAGTGGACGAACCCGTGCTTGTGCAGGTACGCGAACAGCAGCTGGCCGCCGAGGCCGTCGTAGTTGCGCACGCGCGTGCCCGTGATCGGGAAGCGGAAGAGCCGGTCGAACAGGATCGCGTACTGCACGTAGCGCGCGAAGGCGAAGCCCTCGGCCTCGAGCTTGACCGCCTCGCCGAACGCGGTGAGGTCGCAGCGCAGCTCCTCGAGCGAGTACATCCAGTACGGCGAGCGCTGGCGGATCATGAACGGGTCGAACGGCAGGTCGCCGTGGCTGTGCGCGCGGTCGTGCACGAGGTCCCACAGCAGGAACGCGTCGCGCGACAGCGACTCGCTGGTGAGCAGCGCGCCGGCGTCGGACGGCAGGTTGACGCCGAGCAGGTCGCTCGCCTCGCCGATGACGCGGCGGAAGCGGGCGGCCTCGCGGTCGCAGAAGATCCCGCCGAAGTTGTTCACCGGCCGGCCGGCGACCGAGACGGTCTCGGGGAAGAGCACCGCGCACTCGCTGTCGTAGCCGGCGGTGGTGTCGACGAACGTGACCGGCACGAACTTCGGGTTGTCGTAGCGCGTGCGCTCGAGCTCGGCGAGCCACTCGGGCCACGGCACGCGGATGACGAGCGCCTCGAAGCGCGTGTCGCGCGACGCGTTCTGCAGGTACATCGGGAACACGACGAGGTGCTCGATGCCGTCCACGCGCTGCTGCTCGGGCCGGAACAGCTCGAGCGACCGCGTGAAGTCCGGGCGCGCGAAGCCGCCGTCCCGCCACGCCGCCAGGTCGGCGACGACCGCGTCGAGGTACGCCTCCTGGTGTGGGAAGTGGCCCTTCAGCGCGGTGATCGCGCGGCGCATCGTCTCGACGTGCCCGGCGACGTCCTTGCCGTCGACCGACCCGTCGGGCTCCTGCAGCAGGCGCAGCGCGTCGGTCGCCGCCTTGAGCCTGTGCCAGTGCGGGTCGGCGATGGCGGGCGACTCGACCACGGGCGCGGCATGCGCGAAGGCGTGTCCCGCGACCCAGTACAGGAGGCTCTCCCACAGCGCGCGATGCCCGAGCTCACCCAGGCAGTCGTCGCCGAAGAGATCGGAGTCGGCGGCGACGACGACGCGGCCGGCACCGTGCTCGGTCACGGCGAGCAGCGCCGCGCCCGGAGCGCTGGAGCTCTGCGGCGCGCGGGCGACGACGTGCGCGGCGCCGGTCGTGGCGAGCGTCGTCGCGCGGTAGAAGCAGGCGCCGTCGACGCGAGCGGACAGGCCGCCGGGCTCGACGTCGGCCAGCACCCAGTGCGGCGCCTTGTGGTGGTGCTCGTAGTCGCTCACGACCGTGTTCTCGAGCGTGATGCCGAACCGGGCCGCGAGCTCGCCGACGTTCGTGCCGTACTTGTCCTGCTCCTCCTCGCCGAGGATCACCAGGCCGCCGCCGCCGCGCACGAACGCCTCGATGGCGTCGATCTCCTCGTCGCCGAACACGGGCGTGCCGCCGGGGACGACGCGCTCCCACTTCGGGTCGGACGGGTGGGCCAGCACCAGAACGTCGGCGACGCTCAGCGCCTCGGCGGTGAGGGGGCCGTCGGTGTGGGCGGCGACCGTGAAGTCGCGGCCGGCGAGCGCCTCGGCGGCGCGGGCGTAGGAGGAGTCCTCGGGGTGGCTGGGCTGGATCTGCCGTGCGACGTCGGGGCGGATCGTCCACGCCTGGGAGTGGGACTCGTCGAAGAGGACGCGGGCGAGCTTGCGCATGGGATCAACCGTAGGCGCTCGAGAGGCGGACGTGCATGCGTCTTCCTGCAAGAATCGAACGCTTGGATCAGATCGACAACAGAATTGTTGCGTTGCTCATCGAAGACGCGCGCAGATCGTACGACGACATCGGCCGCCAGGTGTCGCTGAGCGCGCCCGCGGTCAAGCGCCGAGTGGACCGCCTGCGGGCCTCAGGGGCGATCCGGGGCTTCAGCGCGATCGTCGACTACGCCGCGCTCGGCTCCGCCACGGAGGCGCTCGTCGAGCTCTTCTACGCACCCGGCACGCTGCTCGACTCGGTCGCGGAGTCCCTTCGGCGCCATCCTGAGGTCGTCGAGGCGTGGAGCGTCACCGGCGAGGCCGACGCCATCGCGCGCGTGCGCACGCGCGACAACGAGGACCTCGAGCGCCTGATCATGGAGCTCCAGCGCGACGGGCACGTCATCCGGACCCGGTCGCAGGTCGTGATGTCGCGCCTCGTCGAGCGTGGCGCCTGAACGAACAGCTTTGGCTTTTGGACGGATGGCCTATCTCCTTCGGGTGACACGGCGCCGTAACGTGGCGTATCAGCGCCTCGCCCCACCCTCTCGACGCCCTCACCCGGCGGCAGGCGCTCAAGCTCGGGGCGGCCACCACGCTCGTCGCCGCGCTCGGCCGAACGGGCACCGCGTTCGCGGGCCAGGCGCTGTCGTACCTGCGCCGGACCTCCTACACGGCACTGGTGGCCGAGACGTTCACGGTCGCCGGCGTCGCGATGACGCTGACCCACCTCGGCGATGTCGCCGGCGCCTCGAAGGACCGCTCGCTGGCCGGAGACGACGACGTGTTCGTGCTGACCTTCGACGGTCCCACCGGCATCGACGCCGGCATCCATCCGGTGCACCACCCGGACCTCGGCGCGTTCTCGCTCTACCTCGGCCCGGTCGAGAGCCCAGGCAAGACGCAGCGGTATGAGGCGCTCATCGACCGCTCGATCAAGCGCCCGCGCGATCTGGCGGCGCCGGTACCCGTTCCGCCGGTCGTCCCGGCCGTTTCCGCGCCGACCGCGGAGCCCACCCTGGAGCAGGAGCACGCCGCGTACGTCGCGGCCGCGCAGGAGGGCGTCGCGCTGGCGCGCGAGGCCCGCGCGGCGGGGCACGACGTCAGCCTCGTTGTCCCCGTCCCCACGAAGGAGCAGGTCCGCAGGCTCCGCAAGGCGCGCAAGAAGGCCAAGACGCGCGTCCGCAGGCCCGCGGCCAAGCGCAAGCCTGCCGTGCCGCGCCGCGCGGCCAAACCGGTGCCGCGTCGCGGCAACGGCGCCGCCGCCCGGCGCTAGCCGAACCGGCGCGTCCGCGCCGTCTCCGCCGGCTCGTACGCTGTCGCCCTCCCGTGAAGCCCGCGCAGCCGCTCATCGACTACTCCGTTCGTCGCTCGACCCGTGCCCGCCGCGTCCGCGTGTCCGTCGACGCCGACCGCGGGGTCGAGGTCGTGCTCCCGCAGCGCGCCGCCGAGCGCGCCGCCGACGCCGCGGTGCGCGAGCTGCGGCCGTGGATCGAGCGCCGGTTGCGCGAGCTCGAGCAGGTCCGCGCGACGGTCGCCGCGCGCGACGGCACCGTCCCGTACCTGGGCCGCGAGCTGCTGCTCGTGCCCGAGCCCGGCCGCACCCGCGTGCACCGCCGCGGCGACGTGCTCGGCGTGCCCGAGGGCGACGCAGCGCCGGCGCTCGAGCGCTGGTTCCGGCGCCAGGCCAAGGCGGAGATCGCGCCGCGGCTCGACGTGGCGGTCCAGGCGCTGGGGACGAGCTACACGG
>CADCVT010000370.1 GCA_902806215.1 uncultured Solirubrobacteraceae bacterium
CTGCTGTTCACCGACGTCTCGTTCACGATCCGCGCGGGCGCGAAGGTCGGCGTCGTCGGCGCCAACGGCGTCGGCAAGAGCACGCTGTTCCGGGTCATCGCGGGCGAGCTGCGTGCCGACGAGGGCGCGGCCACCGTGACCGGCCGGTTGGGCTACATGCCGCAGGACGTCGGCGTCGGGCGCGGCGCGGCGACGACGGTGCGGGCGATGCTGACGTCCTACGCGCCGCGGACGCTGCGCGACGCCGGGGAGCGGATGATCGCCGCCGAGGCCGAGCTCGCCGCCGGCGACGACGCGGCGGGCATGGACCTCGGGACCGCGATCGGCGACTGGGGCGAGCACGGCGGGTACGAGCTCGAGGCGGCCTGGGACCGCTCGTGCCGGCGGATCGTACGCGCGCCGTTCTCCGAGGTCGCCGAGCGCGACCCGACCTCGCTCAGCGGCGGCGAGCGCAAGGCGCTCGTGCTCGACGTCCTGTTCGGCTCGGATGCCGACGTCCTGTTGCTCGACGAGCCCGACAACTTCCTCGATGTGCGCGCCAAGCAGGCGCTCGAGCGGCAGATCGCCTCCTCGCCCAAGACGATCCTCGTCATCTCGCACGACCGCGACCTGCTCGCTGCCGCGTCCAAGACGGTGCTCACGCTGGAGGGCAACGGCTCCTGGCTGCACGACGGCTCCTACACGACGTACCCCGAGGCGCGGGCCGCGCGCCAGCGCAAGCTCGGCGACGCCGTGCGGCGATGGAACGACGAGGAGAAGCGTCTGCGCGAGCTCACCCGTACGTTCAAGGAGCGCGCTCGCTACAGCGACGTCTGGGCGAAGAAGGCCGACGCGATGGAGTCGCGCTGGCGCCGCTTCGCCGATCCCGGCCCGCCGCCGGCGCCCGTCGCCGATCAGCAGATCCGCGTGCGCATGCGCGGCGGCGACAGCGCCCGGCGCGTGCTCGCGCTGCACGACGTCGCGGTCGACGGCGTTCTCGCGCCGTTCACCGACGAGATCCATTTCGGCGAGCGGGTCGGGATCATCGGCCCCAACGGCGGCGGCAAGACGCACCTCATGAACGTCTTGGCGGGTGAGCGCGTGCCCGACTCCGGCCGGGTGGTCGTCGGGCCGCGGGTCTCGGCCGGGTACTTCACGCAGCTCAACGTGCGGGAGGACTCGAGCGGGCGGACGCTGCTCGAGATCGTCCAGGAGCGCACCGGGCAGCTCGAGCGCGCGATGAACGCGCTGGCGCGCTACGGCCTGTCCGACGGCGTCCAGCGCACGTCGGACACGCTGAGCGGCGGGCAGAAGGCGCGCCTGGACATCCTCCTGCTCGAGCTCGAGGGCCACAACCTCCTGCTCCTCGACGAGCCGACCGACAACCTCGACATCGAGTCGGCCGAGGCGCTCGAGGAGGCGCTCGACGGCTTCGAGGGAACCGTCGTCGCGGTCTCGCACGACCGCGCGTTCCTGCGCACGATGGACCGCTTCGTGTTCGTGCCGCACGCGGGCGCGCCGACGAACGTTCCCGACCACGCGCGGGCACTCGAGGCGCTCTCGGCGTAGCGCCGCTCGGCTGGTGGCGGGACGTCGGGTTGCGGCTGCGCGCGGCCTGCCGGGGGGACACCTCGCGGCATGGCTCCGCCCGTCAGGACGAAGGACCCGGCCGTCGCCCAGGGCGACCGGCTCATCGCCGTCGACGACCTCCCGCCCAGCGGCGTCGCCGAGGTCGGGACCGCCGAGCACGGCACGCTCGCCGTCGGCATGGCGGGCGACCGGCCGTTCGCGGTGTCGAACGTCTGCCGCCACCAGTTCGCCAAGCTCGGCCGCGGCCAGGTCCGCGACGGGTGCCTCGAGTGCCCCTGGCACCGAGCGCGCTACGACGTGACCACCGGCGAGATGGTCTCCGGCCCAAAGGGACGCATCTTCGGGTTCCCGCCGTACTCGAAGGGCATCCAGACCTACACGAACGGCGTCGCGAAGCTCCGCACCTTCCCGGTCGAGCTCCGCGACGGGGCGATCTGGCTCGCGTCCTGACGCGGCCGCTCAGCGCGACTGCACGCATTCGTGGCTTGCGCGTGCCAACCTGGCACCGGTGCCCTTCCTCGTGCTCTTCGCCCTCGGCGCAATCGTCGGCGGCGCGGTGGGACGGTGGCCCGTCGTGCTGCTCGCCGTCCCGTTCGCCGTCTTCATCGCGGCGACGACCGAGGTGGAGATCTCCCACGTCTTCCTCGGCGCGGGCTACGGAGCGTTCGCGGCGGCGGGCCTGGCGCTGGGCGTCATGCTCCGCCGCCGCGGTGTGCGGCGAGCGTCCTAGAGCTGCATCGACTTCAGGACGAGGAACTCCTCGATGCCGTAGGGGCCGAGCTCCCGGCCGTGGCCGGACTGCTTGTAGCCGCCGAACGGCGCGAGCGGGTTGAACGCCGCTCCGTTGATCTCGACCTGGCCCGTGCGGATGCGGCGGGCGACCGCCTTCGCGCGCTCCTCCGAGCCGGAGTAGACGCCTCCGGCGAGGCCGTACTCCGAGTCGTTGGCGATCCGGATCGCGTCCTCCTCGTCGTCGTACGGCATGATCGCCAGCACCGGCCCGAAGATCTCCTCGCGGGCGATCGTCATCTCCGGCGTGACCTCGCTGAACACGGTGGGGCGCACGAAGTAGCCCTTGTCGAGGCCCTCGGGCGCCTCGGCCCCTCCGGCGACGAGCTTCGCGCCTTCGGCGACGCCCTTCTCGATGTACTCCCGCACGCGGTCGCGCTGGACGTCGGAGACGAGCGGCCCGAGGGCGGTCGTCTCGTCGAACGGCTCACCGACGCTCGTCTGAGCGACCGCCGCGGCGGCGATCTGCTCGACGATCGGCAGGCTCTCGCGCGGCACGAGCATGCGCGTCAGCGCACTGCACGTCTGGCCCGAGTTCAGGTAGCACTTCTGGATCCCGTTGACGACGGCCTTCTCGAGGTCGGCGTCGTCGAGGATCACGTTCGGCGACTTGCCGCCGAGCTCGAGCGCGACCTTCTTGACCGTGGCGGCCGCGACCTCGGACACCCGGCGTCCCGCGCGGGTCGACCCGGTGAACGAGACCATGTCGATGCCGGGGTGGCCGGCGATCGCCTCGCCGACGACCGGGCCGTAGCCCGTGACGATGTTGAGCACGCCCGGCGGCACGCCGACCTCGTCGAAGATCTCGGCGAGCAGGAACGCGTTGAGCGGCGTGACCTCCGACGGCTTGAGCACGACCGTGCAGCCCGCGGCCATCGCCGGGGCGACCTTCGCGGAGACCTGGTGCAGCGGGTAGTTCCACGGCGTGATCGCGCCGACGACGCCGATCGGCTCGCGCACGACGAGCGAGTTGCCGATCTGCTGCTCCCACGGGATGTGCTCGACGAGGTGCTCCATCGAGGCGAAGTCCATCGTCGGCAGGCCGGCCTGGACCATCATCGACACGGTGATCGGCGAGCCGAGCTCCTGGGAGATGAGCGCGGCGATCTCCTCCTGGCGATCCTGAAGCCGGCCGGCGACCGCGCTGCACAGCGCGACGCGCTGCTCGAGCGGCGTGACCGACCACGACTCGAACGCCGCCCGCGCCGCGTCGACGGCGCGGTCGACGTCGGCCGCGGTGCCCTCGGGGATGCGGCCCATGACCTCCTCGGTCGACGCGTTGACGACGTCGATCGTCCCGTCTCCGGACGGGTCGGTCCACTCCCCGCCGATGAACAGCTGGTCGCGGGTGACGAGCGTGGGGGTGGTGGTCATGCGGACACCTCGGTGAGGGACGAGACGGCGGCCACGTCGGCGGCCTCCGCGATGTTGTCGGCGGTGCGCGAGGCGAGCGCCATGATCGAGATCATCGGGTTCGTTCCCGACGAGGTCGGGAACGCGCTGGCGTCCCCGATCCAGACCCCGGGCGTGTCGTGCAGCTCGCCGCGCGGGTCGGCCACCGACGTCGCCGGGTCGGCGCCCATGCGGCACGAGCCCATCTGGTGGGCGGAGAACAGGGTCAGCCCGCCGGCACGCAGCGGCAGCCGCTGCGACTTCGCGATGAACGTCTCGAGGTCGTCGCCGACGCGCCACTCGATCGGCTTCTGGGCGAACATCCAGATCCGCCGGGCTCCGGCCTCGGCGTGCGTGCGGATCTGCGCCTCGATCGACCTGCCGATGATGCGCACGTCGAGCGGGTCGGTGACCGAGTACCACGGAACCGCCTGGCCCTGCTCGTCGATCGTCACCTGCCCGTGGCCGTGGTCGCGGTTCACGGCGACGAACGACGCGCCGTCGCGGTAGGCCGAGAGCATCTCCTTGTGGGTAGCACCCGAGCTCCACGGGGTGGAGGAGGCGGCGAGGCCGGTCGTGTACTGCACCCCCTCGACGAGGAAGCCGTGGCCGTCCTCGATGTTCGCGAACTCGTTGATCAGGCCGGCCTGGGGCGCGCCCCACCACGCCTGCATGTCCTCGCCGTAGTCGCCGAGGGTCACGCACGACGGGTGCAACCGCAGGTACTTGCCCGCGGCGGGCCCGCCGATGCCCGAGCGCAGGAGCACAGCCGGGGACTCCAGGGCACCGGCCGCGACGACGACCTGCGGCGCGCGGACGGTCACCCGCGCGGTCTCGCCGCTCTCGGGGTCGGTGTAGACGCCCTCGACGCCGGCGGCGCGGCCGTTCTCCACTATGATGCGCTCGGCGAAGCACCGCACCACGACCTCGGCGCCCTGGCTCGTCGCGTCGGCGAGGTAGGTCTTGAGCGTGGACTGCTTGGCTCCGGACTGGTCGCCGAAGCCCATGTAGCCGGCCTGCGCACCGTCGTACTTCTCGGTGTCCCCGTTGCGGTAGATCGTCGTGAACGACCAGCCGAGCTTCTCGGCCGCGCGCTGCATCGCCTGGTGCCCGCGGTTGAGCTCCGAGCAGTCCTTGTTGACCCCGAGGCGCTCCCAGACGCCGTCGAGGTGCGCGTCGAACGCGTCCGTGGCGACGTCGGTGAGGCCGTGCTCGGCCCACTCCTGACGCACCCAGTCCTTCGTCCGCAGCGAGTTCGTCCAGTTGACGACGGTGCCGCCGCCCAGGCACGAGCCCGCCATGAGCGCGACGTTCATGTCGGCGGTGCGCTGAGGGCCGCCGCGCCAGTAGAGGTTCTGGTAGGCCCACAGCTCGGACTGGTTGAAGTCGGCCTCGTTGAAGTAGCCGCCCATCTCGATGACGGCGACCTTCAGGCCGCGCTCGGCGAGCTTGCCGGCGATGACGCCGCCGCCGGCGCCGGACCCGATGATCGCGACGTCGGCCTCGACGGTCGTGTCGCCGGACGGCACGATGGGGGAGATCGTCTTCGGCTCGTCGGGCGCTGCGGAGATGGGCCCGGGGAAGCCGAAGGTCTTCCAGCTCGGGTTCTGGCCCGTGGTCGGATCCGGCAGGCCGTAGGTCATGAACAGCGTCAGGCTGACGAGCCCGGCGATCCCGACGGCGGCCTCGCGGGAGGCGAGCGAGATGTTGGCGAAGAGCTGCTCGCGGGACAGCTGCGACATGTCGACGAAGCCCTGCTCGGCGAGCGCGTCGAGCAGCTGGAGCAGGCCGTCGCGCTGGTCGGGCGGGAACGTGTCGAGCATCTCGATCAGCGCGATGTCCGCGCCGACGTCGGTGGCCTTGCGGGCGAAGAA
>CADCVT010000371.1 GCA_902806215.1 uncultured Solirubrobacteraceae bacterium
ACACGCCCGAGGACGCGCGCTCGGCCGACGGCACGCCGGGCACGCAGATGCACAACCTCTATCCGACGCTCTACCACCGCACGGCGACCGAGGAGACCGAGAACGTGGGGCGCCCGATCGCCAACTACGTCCGCTCGGGCTTCACCGGCACGGCGAAGCACGCGCGGATCGTCTGGGGCGGCGATCCCACCACCGACTGGGGCTTCGACGGCCTCGAGTCGTCGGTGCGCAACGGGCTGACGATGGGGCTGAGCGGCGTCAGCACGTGGGGCTCGGACATCGGCGGCTTCTTCTCGCTCGGCCAGCGCAAGCTCACCCCGGAGCTGTTCAAGCGCTGGATCCAGTTCGGCGCGGTGAGCGGCGTGATGCGCGCGAAGTCGAAGGGCATCGCTCTCCCGAAGAAGGCGCGGCCGCAGGTCGAGACGCCGGACGTCATGCCGATCTGGCGGCGCTACGCGCGGCTGCGGACGCAGCTGTTGCCGTACCTGCTCGGCGCCGACGACGAGTACCAGCGGACGGGGATGCCGATGATGCGCTCGTTCGCCCTGTCGTGGCCTGAGGACCGCCGTCTGTCGGGAGTGGAGGACGCCTTCATGCTCGGGGACTCGCTGCTGGCCGCCCCGGTGATCCGGCCCGGCGTTGTGGAACGGTCGGTGGAGCTTCCTCCGGGACTCTGGCTCGATCTGTGGAGAACGGCGTCCGTGAGCGAGTCAGGGTCCATCGCCCTTGGCGCTCCTCGCCTTCTGGACGGCAACCGGACCGTGTCGATCCCGGCCCCTATCGACGAGATTCCGCTCCTGGTCCGCCAGGGAGGGATCCTGCCGCTGCTCCCGCCGGACGTGGAGACGCTCTACGGAGCAGACCACTCTGGATCGACTCTCTCGCTGATCGTCGTTCCCCGCGGATGGTCGTCTGCGCGGCCCTTCGGCGAGGGTCGCGAGCGCGTCGTCTCGAGCGAGCGCAAGGGCCGCCGCTGGGTGCTCAAGCTGCAGGGCAGGAAGCGCCGCTACGACGTCCAGGCGACGATGACCTCGCTGAGGACCCCGTTCGTCCCGTGCCGCGTCGTCGTCAACCGCAAGGCGCGGAAGTTCACCTACAAGGACGGCGTGCTGCGGTTCTCGGTCAGCGGTTCCCGCGTTCGCGCCGACGTGCAAGGAAGGCCTGCGCGTCGCCAACGCGGCCGACGTGCCCCAGCTTGTCGGGGTTGACCACCGACTTGATCCCCTGCACCTGGCCGTCGGCGATGTCGAGCGCCATGACGCCGTAGACCTGCCCCTCGTCGTCCTCGATGATCACGCCGGGCTGGCCGTTGACCTCGGCCGGGCGCATCGTCGTCAGCCCGAGGCCGGCCTTGGCCCAGGCGTTGAACGTCCGTGCGACGCGCTCGCGGCCGTGCAGCGCGCGGGCGAGCGCCGGCGCCTTGCCTCCGCCGTCGCCCTGGAGCACGACGTCGGCGGCGAGCAGCTCCTCGAGCGCGCCGAGGTCGCCCTGCTGGGCGGCGGCGCAGAACCGCCGCGCCAGCTCGTCTCGGCGCTCGCGCGACGCCTCGAAGCGCGGGCGCCGCTCGTCGACGTGGCGCCGCGAGCGGGTCGCGAGCTGGCGGACGTTCGCCTCGTTCTTGCCGACGATCTCCGCGATCTCGTCGTAGCCGTAGTCGAACGCGTCGCGCAGGAGGAGCACCGCGCGCTGCTCGGGGGACAGCGACTCGAGCAGGACGAGGAACGCGAGCGACAACGAGTCGGCCATCTCGGCGGCCTCCGCGGGCTCGTCGCCCACGAGTGGCTCGGGCAGCCAGTCGCCCACGTACTGCTCGCGCCCCGCCCGCGCCGAGCGCAGCTGGTCGATCGACAGGCGGGTCGCGATCGTCGCCGCGTACGCACGCGGCGACGCGACGTCCTCGCCGGCCTCGACCGCCCGGTGGACGCGTAGCAGCGTCTCCTGCACGACGTCCTCGGCCTCGCTGACGCTGCCGAGCATGCGGTACGCGATCGCGAACGTCGGGGATCGAAGCTCGGCGAGCAGCGCGTCGGTCACGCCGCGAGCCCCTCGCGCCACGTGGGGTAGCGCGGCTCCCACCCGAGCTCCCGCTTGGCCTTCGCGTTCGACGCTCCCCGCACCTCGGTCATCATGACCGCTGCCGCCTCGCCCGCGACGAGCCGCCCGAGCCAGCGCGGCACCTTGCGCGGCGGCTTGGCTCCGATCGCCGCCGCGACCCCCGGCAGCCAGTCGCGGGCGGGCTCGGGCTGGTCGTCGACGACGTTGTACACGCCCCGCCGGCCCCAGCCGATCGCGTGGACGGTCGCCTCGGCGGCGTCCTCGACGTGGATGAGCGAGATCATCCCGCCCCCGGCGCCGACGACGGGGAACTGGCGCTTGCGGATCGCCTCGTACTGCTCGCCGCCCGGCTCCATCGACGTACCCGGGCCGTAGAAACCGCCGTAGCGCAGCGCGATCCCCTCGCACCACGTCGCGCTCGTGACCGCCTGCTCGAGGTGCTTGATCGCGGCGACCGTCGTGCGCACCGCCGCCGGCGGATCGGGATCGAGCGGGTCGTCCTCGGACTTGATCGGGCCGCCGGTCCGCGCGTAGGGCCACGCGGCGAAGCTCTGCGCGACGAACTTCTCGACGCCGACCGCCTTGCCCGCGGCGAGCAGGTGGTCGGTGCCCTCGGTGCGCAGGCGGTTCGTCTGCGCGAACGTCTGCTCGAACCTGCGGAAGTTGAGCTCGCCCCCGAGCGCCGTGAGCTGGTGGACGATGATCTGCGGCTCCGCCTCGGCCACCGCGCCGGCGACCGCGTCGGGATCGAGCGCGTCCGCGACGACCGGCGTCGCGCCCAGCGCTTGGACGGCGTCGGGCTTGTCGCGCGTCATGCCGGTGACGGTGTGGCCCGCCTCGACGAGCCGCGGGACGAGCTGCGTTCCGAGCGCGCAGGTGGCGCCTGCGACGAAGATGTTCATGACCTGTTGACGAGACGGCGATTCCGCCTGTGACACCCCTACCGTCGTCGGCATGAAGGCTGTCGTGTTCCCCGAGCCCGGAACGATCAGCGTCGAGCGACTCGACGACCCGGCGCCGCGCAGCGACGAGATCGTCGTCGCTCCCGCCGGCTGCGGCATCTGCGGCACGGACCTGCACATCCTCGACGGCGAGTTCGAGGGAACGCGGTACCCGATCGTCCCCGGGCACGAGTTCGCGGGCGAGGTCGTCGCGGTCGGCAGCGCGGTCCGGTCGCTGCGCGAGGGCGACCGCGTCGCCGTCGAGCCGTCGATCTTCTGCGGCGGCTGCCATCCGTGCCGGACCGGCCGGGCCAACCTCTGCGAGCACATGGACTCGATCGGCGTGATCGGGATCGACGGAGGCTGCGCGGAGTTCACCGCGGTGCCCGCCGCCAAGGCGTTCCGGCTGCCCGAGTCGGTCCCGACCGCGTGGGGCGGGCTCGTCGAGCCGGTGTCCTGCGCGGTGCACGGATTCGATCAGGTCGGCGTGCGCCTCGGCGACCACGTGCTCATCTACGGCGCGGGGACGATGGGGCTGATCCTCTGCCAGCTCGCGGCCGTGCACGCCGCGGGCTCGGTGTCGGTGGTCGACCGCAACGTCGAGCGGCTGGCGCGCGCGGCGACGCTCGGCGCGAACGCCACGGCGACGAGCGCCGGCGAGCTCGACCGGCCCGAGGGGTGGGAGCTTGTGATCGACGCGACGGGCGCCGTGGGCGCGATCGAGGACGGCCTCACGCGCGTGCGGCGCGGCGGGACCCTGCTGCTGTTCGGGGTCGCGTCGGCCGAGGCGACCGCGAGCTTCTCGCCGTTTCGCGTCTACCGAGACGAGCTGCGGATCGTCGGCTCGATGGCGATCCACAACTCGTTCGACCGCGCGCGCGACATCGTGGCCTCCGGCGTGATCGACGGCGACGCCCTGCTGACCCACCGGTTCGGGCTCGACGAGTACGCCGACGCGATCGAGGCCTTCCGGCGCGGGGACGGCGTGAAGATCCAGGTCGGCTGACCGGCGCCGCAAGCTTTGGCGCCTGCGAACGTTCTCGTTCACATGGGTCGCCTTCTCCTGCTCTCCCTCGTTGCTCTCGCCTGCCTGCCTTCGGTCGCGCTCGCGGCCGACACGAAAGCGGGCGTCGCCACCGTCGACGCCACCTGGCACGTCGGTGCGTCGGCCGGGCAGTTCACCGACGACACCGGTCCGACGGGCGCCGAGGGCTTCGATCCGCACGGCCACTCGACCAAGAAGCGCATCAGCGACGGCGTCGCGCTGCGCACGAGCACCCGCGCGCTCGTCGTGGAGGACACGGAGGGCGATCGTGTCGCGATCATCTCGACCGACCTCTATCTCCCGCAGGACTTCCTCACCCGGCGCGTGACGACGCTGCTGCAGCAGAAGGGCCTCGCCGTCGACGCCCTCGCGGTCACCGCGTCGCACAACCACAACACGCCCTACTACTCGACGCCGGGCTGGGGTACCGCGATCTTCCAGGACGTCTTCGACGTCCGCTTCTACGAGTACATGGCCCAGCGCATGGCGCTCGCGGCCGAGCGCGCGTCGAAGACGATGGTGCCGGTCCGCATGGGCGGCACGACGCGGACCTTCGACGCGGTCCAGTCGCACACCTACGGGCCGAAGGTCGGCGACGACGGGACGCCCGCGGGCCAGCCGTTCTCGCACACGACGCGGCAGCTGTCGGTCGTGCAGCTCGACGACATGACGAACCCGAGGAAGCCCCAGCCGCTGGCCAACTGGGTCGTCTTCGGCGTGCATCCCGAGTGGACGTGGGGCTACGACCTCATCAACGGCGACATCACGCACGCCGCCGCGCGGATGGTCGACCGCGAGCTCGGGACCGTCAGCGTCTTCAGCCAGCGCGAGACCGGGACGAGCGGCCCGCACAAGGACGAGCGCGTCCACCCCGCATCGGCGCGGCGGGAGTTCGAGGACAACGGCTTCGCGCAGCTCGACCGCGGCGCCCGGCTGATCGCCGACGAGATCAGGGCCGCGCGCGAGGACATCAGGACCGGTACGCCGCAGCGCGGCAGCGCCTACCAGCCGTTCGTCGAGGACTTCGACATCGAGGCGGCCTCGCAGCGCTTCGCCGCCCCCGCGACGCGGCCGGTCCCCGGCGCGTCGAACTGCAACACCTACGCGCTCATGCACGGCGATCCGCGGCTGCCGATCCTCGGCCTCCCCGACTGCTACTCGGTCAAGAACCCGGTCACCGACGCGGCGACGCCCGCGACCTCGCAGATGTACGACCAGCTCAAGGCCGCCGGCGTGCCGGTGCCCGAGTCGATCAGCGCGACGAAGCTGACCGCCGTCGAGGAGACCGCCGCCGTGCACCTCATGGCGATGCGCTTCGGCGACGTCGTCGCGACGTTCTGCCCGTGCGAGCAGTTCACCGACACCGCGCTCAACATCGAGTCGCGGCTCGACACGATCGCCGGGAACCTGTGGAGCGGCTGGGACTGGACCGACAAGAAGACGCCGGCCGGCCGTGACTGGTGCGTCCCCGCGACCGGCGGGAACTGGAGTTGCGCTGATCCACGAAACCCCGCCGTTGACCTTCCCCCGATCTCGGACAAGAAGCTGCGCACGGTGCGCGCCCAGATCCACAACGACGCGCGCGGCTGGGAGACCGACCTCGTGACGCTCGGCAGCGAGTCCGAGCCCGACGACCCGGCGAAGATCAAGGGCAACTTCACGCGCGAGGAGTTCGCGAAGGAGGGCTACAAGCTCGTCCTCAGCGTGGGCATGGCCAACGACTACTGGGGCTACGTGCCCGAGTACCGCGAGTACCGCTCGCACGACCACTACCGCAAGGCGCTGTCGGGCCTCGGACCGCACGGCGCGGACTTCCTCGCCACGCGGCTGTCGCGCCTGGGTGCCTCGCTGAACGGCGGGCCCGCGGTCGCGCTCACCGCGCTCGACGAGGCGGCGCTCGCCGAGCAGGGGCGCGCGCAGGCGACCGCCGACGCCCTCGGTGTCGCGGGCGGCGCGTACTCGACCGCCTACGACAAGCAGCTTCCGCGCGACGGCGGCAAGCCGTCCGTGGTCAAGCAGCCCGCCGACGTGGTGCGCCGGTTCGACGCGGCGCACGTCCGCTTCGTCGGCGGCTCGAACTACACCGACCTGCCCGACGTGCGCGTCGAGCGGCGGGTCGACGGCGAGTGGGAGCGCTACGGTGACATGACCGGCGACGTCCAGCTCATGGTCGACTTCCCGAAGCCGCCCGAGGAGGTCGCCGCGTGGCGCGCCGGGCGCTTCACGTGGGAGTGGACCGCGTCGTTCGAGGCGTTCGGCTCGGACATCGCGCAGCACGACCTCGACGGCGCGCGCCGCACGTCGACGCCGGAGGGCACGTACCGCTTCGTCGTCAACGGCCTGCACCGGCCGGCCGAGGGCTCCGCTCCGACCCGGTACACGGTCGCGACCGAGGCCTTCCGCGTCGAGCCGTGGCGCGGCATCGAGCTCGGCGGGCTGCGGCTCGAGGACGACGGGCGCGTCTCGTTCGCCGATCCGAAGATCGACTACCCCAACACCTACAAGAGCCCGTTCCGGTTCCTCGACGGCCGGAAGCACACGGTCAAGGACCAGGTGTACTGCCAGCGCTGCCACTTCCGGCCGTGGGCCGACACCGGCCGCCTGCGCACCGTCGAGGTGACGATGCGAAAGGGCCGCGGGTCCAAGACGTACGCGGTATCGGCGCGGCGCGACCCCTCTACCGGCCGCTGGCGCTCCGTCGATCCGATGCCGCGCAACGGCGAGGCGTGGGTCGCCGCGGGCGACGCCCGGGACGCGTTCGGCAACGAGAACGCCTCGTCGACCGACCGCGTCAGCCGCTAGTCGCGGGACCGCCAGCGCAGCTTGGTGCGCAGCAGGCGTGCGTCCTCGCCCTCGGGGACGACG
Source organism: uncultured Solirubrobacteraceae bacterium (assembly GCA_902806215.1). Lineage (GTDB taxonomy): Bacteria > Actinomycetota > Thermoleophilia > Solirubrobacterales > Solirubrobacteraceae > CADCVT01. The sequence goes on from CADCVT010000371.1 coordinate 6,907, forward strand.
CGCAGCGCCCGGCCGCCGGGGAGAAGGGCGAACCCGCTGACGTCCGCCGGGCCGGGCGCGTCCTCGCGCCGGCCTGTGCGGAGGCTCACCCGGTGGGCGCCGCGGTCGTACCAGCCGACGTGCCCGTCGGCGAACGAGAGGCCGACGACGCCCGCTCGCTCGGTGACCGTGCGCGAGCGGCCGGTGTCGATGTCGGTGAGCGTCACGCCCGCGCGGGAGGCGATCGCGAGGGTCCTGCCGTGCAGCTCGACGTCGGTGATCGCGCGTGCGCGCGCGATGACGCGTCCGTGCACGAGGACGTCGTCGCCGACGACCCACGCGATCGTCCCGGCCGCGGTCGTCGCGAGCCGCCCGGCCCCGACGCGGCGAGGCGGCCCACCGTCGGCGGAGAGGGCCAGGATCTCGCCGCCGCTCGCGACGACCACGCGGCCGTCGCCGACGTCGGCGCGGAACGGCTCGTCGCTCGGCGGGAAGGGGAGCCGGGCCGTCCGCCCGCCGCGCTCGACGGTCAGCCGAAAGGCGTCGCGCCGCAGGTCGTACGAGCTGAACAGCACGACGCCGTTGTCGGCACGCACCTCTGACCCCGACGCCGGCACGGCGGGCCCGCCGAACGCGACCGCGGCGGCGACGGCGGAGAGGAACGTTCCGAACACCTCCGGGGAACGCACAGAACGAGCCCAAGGTCGCGGCTCGTGAGGGGACAGTCCCCGCACAAAGTCCCGGTTTGTGCGGGGACAGTCCCCGCACAAGGTCCCGGTTTGTGTGGGGACAGTCCCCGCACGAGGTCCCGGTTTGTGTGGGGACAGTCCCCGCACGAGGTCCCGGTTTGTGTGGGGACAGTCCCCGCACAAGGTCCCGGTTTGGGTGGGGACAGTCCCCTCACAAGGTCGCTTCGAGGGCCTCCGCGAGCCGTTCGAGGTCGGCTCCTCCGGTGGCTCCCACGGGTGCGAAGGGGAGGACGGCGTCGGGTGTCAGGCGCCGGAGCTGCTCCTGCTGCTCTCGTGCTCTCGCGTGGGCGACGAGCGCGAGCCGGGCCGCCGGGCCGGAGGCCGCGGCGAGACGGGACGCCTCCTCGTCGTCGAACCGGTCGGGCCGGACGGCGTTGGCGACGACGAGGTCGAGGCGGTCGCCGAGCTCGTCGCGCAGGAACGCGGTCTCGTTGACCGGCATCTCCTCGGGCGTGGCCACGACGACGACGCCGGTCTGCGAACGGTCCTCGAGCGTCGCCTGGATGACGCCGGCCTGGCGCGCCACCGGCCCGGCGGCGGCGACCTCGGCGAACGTCCGCGGCGCGTTGAGCAGCGCCAGGCCGTGACCGGTCGCCGGCGCGTCGACCACCACGAGGTCGTACGGCTCCGCGCCGGGCGTGCGCCGGTCGGGCTGCGCGAGCTCCCACAGCTTGCCGACGGTGAGCAGCTCCCGCATGCCCGGCGTCGCGGCGGCGAGGTACCCGAAGATCCGCGACCCCTTGAGCACCTCGGCCAGCGGCCTGGAGAGCTGGTCCTCCAGGTACTCCTCCATCGCCGCCTGCGGGTCGACCGACAGCGCGAACAGGCCGTCGGCGAGCTCTGACTCCGCGAAGCCGCCCGAGGCGCCGCCCGACAGCGCCCGGTGCACGTCGTCGCGCGCGGCCACCTCGGCCACGATCGTCCGGCGACCCCGCCGCGCGGCGACCATCCCGAGCGCCGCCGCGACCGCGGACTTCCCGACGCCGCCCTTGCCGGTGACGAAGACGAGCCGCTTGTCGAGCACTACGACGGCGGCTCGCCGTCCCAGTAGTCCAGGGACTCGTCGATGCGGACGCGCAGGCCAAACGCACGGATGGCGAGCTTGCGCGACCGCGGGTACCAGATCGTGTCGCGGGGATCGCGCTGCCCGTAGGCGAGGAAGGTGAGGCCCTCCTCGCTCGCCCGCAGGCAGTGGGCGACGCCCTCGCCGGCGGGCATCGCGAAGATCGATCCGGCGCGCACGGGCTCCTCCTCGTCGCCGATCACGGCGACCCCGGACCCGGCGAGCACCGCGAACAGCTCCTCCTCCGCGCTGTGCGCGTGCGGCGGCGCCGACTCCTTGCCGGCCGCGACGACGATGTGAGCGATCCCCGTCACCGCGGAACCCGCCGCGCGCCCGAGATCGCGCCGCCAGGTGCCGGGACGGCCGTGGATCCCCTCCCGGGCCTCGACGTCGTCGACGCTCACGATCCGGTCCGGCCGCGGCGACGGCTCGCCGAGCTCGACCCGCCCAGCGGCGGTCTCGCGCTCGTACGGACGCGGCGGGCCCAGCGCCTCGACCCACGTGTCGACGATTCGCACGATCCCCGCGCGCACGAGGTGCGTCGCACCC
>CADCVT010000372.1 GCA_902806215.1 uncultured Solirubrobacteraceae bacterium
CACGCCTGGCTGGGTCATGACGATGTACGGGCTGCTGCGCATGGACCGAGCTCCCGACGCGCAGCGGGTCGAGGACCAGTTCGCCGGGAACCTCTGCCGCTGCACGGGGATGCGCCCCATCCTCGACGCGATGCAGTCGTTCGTCGGCGACGCGCCCGCGCTCGAACGCGCGGCCGGCGTCCCGTTCGAGCCCGGCGACTTCCCCGAGCCCCGGCGCCTGCACCTCCAGGGCGCGTGGCAGGAGTACTTCCGGCCGCTCGAGCTCACGGAGGTGCTCGAGCTGCTCGCGCGGTTCCGTGCGACGCAGGACACGGTCAAGCTCGTCAACGGCAACACCTCGATCGCCATCTACAAGCGCGACGTGTACGCACCGTCGGTGCTCGTCGACGTGTCGCAGATCCCGGAGCTGACCGAGGCCGGCGTGACCCCGGACGGCAGTGCCCTGGCGGTGGGCGGCGGGGTGACGCTCACCAGCCTGCGCGAGCTGCTGGCCGACGTCATCGCCGACGCCGACCCGGCGACCACCGCGGGGCTGACCGCGCTCCAGGGGCACCTCGCGCGCGTCGCGGGCGAGCAGGTCCGGGCGGTCGCGACCGTCGCGGGCAACCTGATGCTCGCGAAGAACCACGAGGCCGACGGCGACCCGTTCCCGTCCGACCTCTTCACGGTCCTCGCCGGTCTCGGCGCGCGGATCGCGATCCGCACGCCCGAGGAGCCCGACCGCGAGCAGGAGCACGACCTCCTCGCGATGCCCGATCCGGCGTCGTTCCCGAGCGGCCTCGTCGTCATGCGGGTCGTCATCCCCTTCACGGGCGCGACCACGATCGTGCAGACCTACAAGGTCGCGCGCCGGGTCCAGAACGCGCACGCGCTCCTCAACGCGGCGTTCAGCTGCGACTTCGCCGCCGACACGACCGTGACGCGCGCGAGCCTCGTGTTCGGAGGGCTCGCCCGCATCGCCGTCGCGGCCCCGCGGACGCAGGAGGCGCTGGTCGGCAAGCGGTGGACGCGGGAGACGTTCGCGGCGGCGCAGGCGGTGCTCGCCGAGGAGGTGGCGGCGCTCGTCGCGCCGATGCCGCAGGACGGCGTGTCCGACGCGTACCGCGAGGGGCTGGCGGTGTCGCTGCTGCGCAAGTACGTCATCCACGTCGCGAGCCGCATCGCGCCCGGCGAGGTCGATCCCGGCGAGGCGAGCGCCGGCGAGCCGGAGGTGCGCCCGATCTCGGGGGGCAGCCACACCTTCGTCGAGGCCCCGTTCGTCGAGGACGAGCCGGTCGGCCTGCGCGTGTGGCAGAGCAGCCAGGCGCCCGGCACCGAGGCCTACGCCCAGGCGCGCCGGGCGGCCGGCGCGGAGGTGCTCGGCGTGTCCGAGGAGCGGCTCAGCCTCCCCGAGGTCCCCACCGCCGACCACGTCATCGCCGTCAACGCGCCCGACCCGCCACCGGGCCAGGACGACCCGATGACGAAGACGTCTGCGCGGATCCAGGCCACCGGCGAGGCCAAGTACACGCAGGACGTCCCGCACCCGGCCGGGACGCTCGAGGCCGCGTACGTCCTCAGCCGGTCCACCGACGCGCTGTTCTCGTACGGCGACCTGACGTTGGCCGAGGTCGGCGAGAGGCTGGCCGCTCGTCACGAGGGGTTCGTCCGGTACGTCACCGCGGCCGACGTCCAGGTCAAGGCCAAGTCGGACGTGTACGACCCGGAGGACCCGGCGAAGTACGACCCGGTCTTCGCCGACGGCCGCGTCACCGCCTACGGCCAGCCGATCGGGCTCGTGCTCGCCGACACGCTCCTCGAGGCGCAGATCGCCGCCGACGAGGTGCACGAGCTGCTGCGGTACGACACCGCGGGCCTCACGCCGGTGCTCACGATCGAGGAGGCCAGGGCCCTTCCCGACGACGCCGGCGTCATGTACCAGGACGGTTCGCTCAAGGTCATCGAGCGACCGGGCAGCGAACCGACGTGGCTGCAGGACCCGGGGCCCAGGCCGGGCAAGGTCTACGTCACCGGGACGCAGCGGACCGGCGGCCAGGCGCACTTCTACTTCGAGACGCAGTCCTCCGTCGCGATCCCCGACGACGACGGCGGGGTCCTCCTCTACAGCTCCTCACAGCACCTCGCCGGCGTGCAGCAGGCCGTGGCCACGGCGCTGAACCTGCCCATGAGCAAGGTGCAGGTGCGAACGTCGCGCATCGGCGGCGGGTACGGCGGCAAGGAGGTGCGCCCGCCGTACTTCGCGGCCGCGGCGGCCGTCGCGGCGTGGACGGCCAGCCGTCCGGTCCGCCTCGCCCTCGACCGCAACACGGACATGCTCATGGTGGGCAAGCGCCATCCGTTCGAGGGCACGTACTACGTCCTCGCCGACCCGAGCGGGAAGATCGAGAAGATCCGGTTCGACTTCGCGTCGAACGGCGGGTGCTCCTACGACGCGTCGCTGCCGATCATGGACCTCGTGCTGCTGTCGGCCGACAACGCCTACTCGGTCGAGACGTTCCAGGCCAACGGCACCGTGTACCGCACGAACCGCGCTTCGAACACGGCGTTCCGCTCGTTCGGGGTCATCCAGTGCACGCTCGTCGTCGAGGAGGCGATGGAGCACCTCGCGCACGAGCTCGGGATGCCGGTCGACGAGGTGCGGAGGGCGAACTTCTACGCGGACGCCACGTCGACGACGTTCGAGCGCACGCCGTACGGCCAGCAGCTGCGCTACGCCCGGATGCGCCAGGTGTGGGACGACCTGGGGGAGACCGCCGACGTCGCCGCGCGCCGCGCCGCGGTGGCGCAGTTCAACGCCGCGAACCGGTGGCGCAAGCGCGGGCTGTCGGTCGTCCCGCTCAAGTACGGGATCTCCTACACGTACCTGCCGATGAACCAGGCGACCGCCGAGGTGGTCGTCTACACGGACGGGAGCGTCCTCGTCCATCACGGCGGGATCGAGATGGGGCAGGGGCTCGACACGAAGATCCTGCGACTCGCCGCGGAGACGCTGGGCATCGAGATGGCACGGATCCGGATCGCGCCGGCCGATACCGCGAGCGTCGCCAACGCGAGCTCGACCGGTGCCTCGACGGGCACCGACCTTCAGGGCGGCGCCGTCGTCGCCGCGGCACGTCAGCTCCGCGAGCGCCTCGAGGAGTTCTGCCGCAGCCAGCCGCACGACGTGCCCGCCGACTGGGACAACGCGTGGGACGAGGAGTGGGGGAAGATCGTCACCGCCGCGAACACGGCTCGGGTCGACCTGTCCTCGCAGGCGAGCTACGCGAGCCCGGGGCTGGGGGTGCTCGACGCCGGCGGCCAGCTGCCCGACGGCGCGCAGATGTTCTACTACTTCACCTACTCGGCCGGCGCGTCCGAGGTCGAGATCGACGTGCTCACCGGCGAGGTCACCGTCCTGCGGTCCGACCTGATCTACGACGCCGGGCAGACGATCAACTCCGAGCTCGACTTCGGTCAGATCGAAGGCGGCTTCGTCCAGGGCCTCGGCAACGTGACGACCGAGGAGCTCTACTACCGCGAGGACGGGCGGCTGTTCCCGTACGGGACGTGGAACTACAAGCCGCCGTGCTCGAAGACGATCCCGGTGAAGCTCAACGTCGCGCTGCTCGAGTACGTGCGCACCGACATCCACTCCGACGACGCGACGCCGATCGACCGCTACGGGATCATGTCGTCGAAGTCGACCGGCGAGCCGCCGCTCGTCCTCGCGACGTCGGTGTTCTTCGCGATCAAGCAGGCGGTCGCGGCCGCCCGCGAGGCGGCGGGCCTCCCTGCCTGGACGCAACTCGAGTCGCCCGCGACCGTCGAGCGCATCCGTCAGGCGTGCACCGCGCCATGACCACCCTCGGACACGACCAGGAGAGACCCCATGGCTGACGACCGTCCCGTTCCCCCGGGGCTCGCGAACTTCTGGAACGGCCCGGTCGCGGCCTTCGCCGAGCTCGAGCCGAACGTCATCTCCGACGAGCAGGCCGAGCGGCACCGCATCTTCTCGCTGACGCTCATGGCGATGCTCGTCGGCCAGTGGAACGGCAACAAGTACGGGGACACCGGCACCTACCCGTGGCGTGAGGCGCAGCAGGTGGGGACGCTCACGAGCGGCGGCAACGTCTACGGCGGCGGCAGCTACCTCGGCCACAACATCGCGGCGATCGCGGTCGACGGCGAGGGCCGCATCATCGACTACGAGTTCAACCACAACCAGGTCTTCGACAGCACCGTCGAGCACGCCGAGTCGCGGCTGGTGCGCCGCGTGTTCTCGCTCAACCAGATCTACGAGCCGTGGGCGAGCGAGCAGGGCTCGGGCCCCGCCGGCGGCGGGCCGGCGGCCGCCCGCCGCGACCAGCGGCCTCACAACCGGCGCCGCGTGTTCGCGACGGCGGTGCCCGAGCGCGCCGACCTCGCCGATCCCGGCGAGGTCTCGATGACGCCGGCCGACACCGCTCCGGCCGCGGCACAGGCCACGCCGAAGCCGTCGAGCTACGCGACGCTGCTCAACGACGTGACGATCTACACGTCGCTCGAGTCGTGCGCCCAGTGCTCCGGGATCATGTGCCTCGGATCGGTCAAGGACATCGTCTACCTGCAGTGGGACCAGGGCCAGTTCCTGATCGGGAACATCATGTGGCAGGCGACGAACGGCACCAAGGGCTTCACGGCGCCGCGTCCGATCCGCGGCGACGAGTTCGGCTTCGAGTACTTCTCGCAGCTCAACGAGGCGACCGAGGCGTTCACGCAGGGCCTCGCCGAGACGCCCTTCTACGTCAGCGCCGACGGGTCGTTCACGAACGCGACGCCCTCGGTGACGTCGTTCCTGTGCACGGACGCGGCGATGGGGATCTACGGCGCCGCCGCGAACGAGCTCGAGGGGTGGAGCACGGCGACGCACGCCGACTACGCGCCGACCCCCGCCGCGCTGACGAACCAGCAGGTCCTGGACGAGGCGCACGACTTCGTCGCCTGGGTCGACGAGCTCGACAACCGCGGCGCGCCGCACCGCGTCTAGGAGCGCCGCCGCCCCGCCGACCGCCCGTAGGCGTCGGCGCCGCGACGGCTACTTGCCGTTGGAGTAGTCCTCGCGCTCGACGTGCGGGAACTTCGTCAGGCGGCCCTGGAACTTGTACGGCGGCTGGTTGAAGCACGCCGGCGTCGCCTGCGGGCCGCCGGCGTTCGGGTCGGGCTTGTCGCTGTTGTCCGCGTTGACGTTCTTGCAGTCGTACGCGGCGATGATGCCGCGCTTGGCCGCCTCGGACCCGGTGAGCGCCAGCGGGTTGATGTACCCGTTGCCGCGGTTCGAGGCCAGGCGGTTCGGGTGGATCGCCGCGGTCTCCGCGCCGTTCGGCGAGAACTGGCGCAGGTAGTGGCCCGGGGCGCGCGGGTCGCGCGACGTCGTCGTCGCCTTCGTCGCGACGCCGAGGTTGGCGAACATGTCGGTCAGCGTGTGCTGGTGCTGGGCGAGCCAGTCGAGGATCGGGTTGACCTCCGACAGCCACGGTCCGAGCTCGCCGAGCAGCGGACGCAGCCCGACGAAGATCTCGCGCTGGGCGGGAAGCGACTTCTTCGACTCGGTGATGAGCGGGTCGAGGTTCGTGAAGAGCCGCTTGAGGTCGGGCGACAGCGTCGACAGCGCGACGAGGGTGGGGCGGAGGTCGCGCATCGCCGGCTCGAGCGCGCGTACGACCGGCCGGGTGTTCGTCGCGAAGCGCTCGAGGCGCGCGTAGGTCAGCCGCGACTCGCGCAGGAACGTCGGGAAGATGTTCCACAGCTCGGCGAAGTTCTCGCGCTCGTTCTGGATCGCGCTGAACACCGTGTCGGAGTTCTCGATGAGCGCGCGCAGCTGCGACTCCTTCTCCGTCAGCGCCTGGAAGGTCACGCCGGTGTTGCGCACGAGCGCGCCGAGGGCGTCGCGCTGCTGGTTGAGCGCCGCGAAGAGGTCGCCGCCGGTCTCGACGAAGCCGGGCAGGTTGCCGATCGCGTTGTTGAGGTCGGGCCCACGGTCCTTGACGGCCATCGAGAGGCCCTGCTGCCAGGTGCGGTAGGCCTGCCGGGTGTAGGGGTCGAGCGTGTTGAGGATCTCGTCGAGCTCGACCGTCGGCTCGACGTTGCGCGCGTCGAGCAGCGCTTTCTCCGGCAGCTTCTTGCCGCCCTTGTCGCCCAGCGTCAGCTCGACGTACGTCTGACCGAGCACGGTCTTGTTGCGCAGCACCGCGCGCGAGTCCAGTTCGACGGGTGCGAACTTCCGGTCGATCTCGAGCGTCGCGATGCTCGCGTTGGTCGAGTGCTCGACCTTCGTGACCTTGCCGATCTGCACGCCGGCGACACGGACGTCGGACTGCGACGCCAGCAACGGCGCTTCGTTGAACGCGATCCTGAACTGGTAGCCCTTCGGCTTGAGCGGAATCGCTCCACCGAAGGCCAGCCACAGGAACATGAGCAGGCCGAAGCACGAGAGCGCGAAGAGCGACATCGTGAGCAGCCGTCCGAGGGTGGGGGCCTGCTTCTGCACCTAGTTCCCCTTCCTCTTCGCGGCGTCGGCCACGGGCGGGATCTTGGGCAGTGAGGGAAGCGGCGTGCCGCCGCCCTCGGTGCCGCCGCAGACGGCGGGGTCGGTGACGGCGCCGGTCAGCGAGAGCAGCCCCTCGAGCTCTTCCTGGACGCCGAGGGTGTTCTTGATGACCGAGCAGGTGCCGCCGAACGTGAGGGCGCGGCCCGTGCCGTGCGCGTCCTGGAAGGAGAAGAGGTTGTTGCCCTGGTGGACGAGCCACGCCGTGTAGAAGAGGTAGCCCTCGTCGCGGTCCGCCTTGTCCGGACCTTCCCTGCCGTTCTTGTTGTAGGCGAACATGTTGAAGAAGTGGTTGAGGACCTTGAAGGAGCGCGTCAGCCCGGGCTCGCCCTCCGCCAGGTCCTCCGCCGCCGGCCGCAGGTCGCGGACGAGCGGGCGCAGCTCGCGCACGAACGGGCGGATGTCGTCGCGCAGCAGGGGCGCCGCCTCTCGCGCGAACGGCGCGGTGGCGAGGTTGGCGCGGCCGAGCGCGCGGACGGCGGGACGCAGCCTCTCGGACGTCGGCCCGAGCTCGTTGGCCAGCGTCTCGACCCGGTTGAGCGTCGAGCTCGCCTGCTTGAGTGCCCCCGGCAGCTGCCGCACCGTCGACGACACGCCGCGGCGCTCGGACGCGATCGCGCGGAAGACGCGAGACGAGGAGGAGACGAGCTGCGCGAGGTCGTCGTCCTTCTTGCCGAGTGCGGTGTTGAGGCGCTGGAGCGAGTTGACGAGGCGGCGCAGCTCCTCGCGGCGCGACTTGACCTCCGTCGTCACCGCGGCGAGGTCGCGGTAGGTCGGCTCGAAGCGACGCAGGACCTCCTGGAGGTTCTTGCCGTTGCCCTTGAGGCCCTTGCCCGCGCCGTCGAGCAGCAGCCGGACGTAGGAGCGCGTGTCGGCGTCGAAGCCCGCGAGGATCTCGTCCGGGTTGACGTCGGGCAGCGTGTTGCTGACCGGGATGACGAAGCCCGGCTTGGCCAACGGCGCGCTCTTCGAGCCCGGGTTGAGCTCGAGGAACATGTCCTTCAGGCCGGTCTTCGGACGCAGCAGCGCGGTGGCGTCGGTGCGGACGATGTCGTCGAACTCGGGGTCGATCGACATGGTGACGATCGCACGACCCTCCTTGAGCTCGGCCTTGGCGATGTCGCCGATGCGCACGCCGGCCACGCGGATCGTCTGCCCCTGGCCCGGCGTGACGGCCTGCGCGGTGGAGAACTCGGCCTTCAGCTCGAACGGCTTGGGCTCGAAGAACGGGAACCGCACGCGCTGGTTGTCGAGGATGTAGACCGCGACGAAGGTCGACAGCGAGAAGAGGGCGATGATCGCCGCGAAGTCGCCCGCGTGGTTCTTGATGGCGCGCTTCATCGCGGGCCCGCCTCCAGCGTCCGCTTGACGGCCGGGATCTCCGAGGCCTTGAGCGGTTCGTCGGCGATCTCGTACTTCTTTTCGAGGCGGTTGCGCACGAGGTCGCGCTGCATCCACTCGATGAGCCGCTTGTTCGCGTCGGCGCGGCGCTCCGCGGCGCCCGGCGCGTTCTGGTTGATGCGGATCTGCCGCGGCGGCGCCTGGATCTTCGTGCGCAGGTCGGGTCGCTCCTGCGTCTCGCAGGGCACGTCGGGCCGCAGCGGTGGCGGGCCGTCCTTCTTGGCCGGCGGGTTGACGCCCTGGACCGGAGCGTCGGTGAAGAAGAAGCGATCGTCGCCGAGCGCACTGGCGAAGTTGCCGTTGTTCGCGTAGGAGCGGACGTACTGGCCGTTGGCGTCGAAGCTGCGCGACTCGCCGCCCAGACCGACGAACTGCTTGGCCGCCTCCTGGTAGACCGGGCCGCTCGCCGGGAAGTTCGGGTCCTGGATCGTGTCCTCGTTCAAGGGCGTGATCACGTTCGCGTTGCAGCTGCCGAGCAGACGCGTCTGCTCCTGGAACTGGAGGCCGCCACGGTTGAACTCGACGAGCGCCGGGACGGTGGGGCGCAGGTCCTTGACGAGGCCCTGGAGCTCGCCGGGAGAGACGAACTGCCGCATCTGACGGACGAACGGCAGCGTCGCGTCGAGCGAGGGCCCGGAGGACCTGACCGTGGGGGCGAAGTCGCGAGCGAAGCGCCGCACCGACGGGAACGCGACCCGCAGGGCGGAGAACGCGCGCAGGCCGTTGCGCAGCGTGGTGGGCAGCTCGCGCAGCGCGGCAGAGAGGTTGTCCTGCTCGACGGCGAACGCCTCGGCGGTCGTGCCCAGGTCGGTGACGAGGTTCTTGAGCGCGTCGGGGTCGCGGTCGAGGCCCTCGGCGACGCGGCTCGCGCCGGCGATGTAGTTCGAGAGGTCGTGCTCGAGCTTGCCGCGCGTCGCGTCGTTGACGAGGGCGGAGTTCTGGAACGCGGGCTTCTGGTACTTGAGCGAGCGGTTGAAGCCGCGGCCGCCCTCGCCGCTGACGGCGGTGCCGTACTCGCGCAGGACGGTGCGCAGGTCCTCGCGCGTGTCGCTCTGGAGCATCTCGAGGAACTGGCCGAACTGGACCGGGGCGGCGGTGTTCTGCACCGGGATCGTGCCGCCCTCCTTGAAGTGCGGCGCCGTCGGCGAGCCGGGCTGGAGGTCGACGAAGTAGTTGCCCTCGAGGAAGATGCGGGGACGGACCTTCGCGCGGGCGTCCTTGTGGATCGGCAGGCCCTTCTTGTCGATCTCCATCGTGACCATCGCGCCGTTGCCGTCATCGCCGAGCGGCTCGATCTTCTGGACCTTGCCGATGTTCACGCCGGCGATGCGCACGGGCGACTTCGGCTTGAGGTCGTTGACGTTGCGGAACGCGGCCTTGATCTCGTACGGGTTGTTGAACGGGTTGTCCTTGCGGAAGCCCATCACGACGAGGACGGTGAAGACGATCGTCGCGACGATCCCCCAGCGGGCCGCCTGGCTCTTGGTCATCGGCTTGCGCATTACTTGTCGAGCTCCGGCGGCTTGCGAGGACCGGACTCCGGCTGGCGCGTGAACGTCTGACCGGCGGGGATCTCGGGACGACCCGTGAAGGTGGTGCCCGACGCGCCCGGGATGTGCGGGTCGGTGACGATCTTCAGGTTCGGGTCGTTGTTGTACGTCGTGAGCTTCTCGAGGTAGCCGCGCTGCCCGGACTCGCAGTCGGCCTTGCCGTCCTTCGTGACCGCGGCCGAGTAGAGGTTCGAGTGCAGGTTCTGCTTGGCGCCGGAGACGACGTCCTCGCCGTCGGCCGGCTGGCGGGCGCCGATCGAGCCGACGCTCGAGGCGCGCGGATCGCGGGGACGCGACGCCTGGTTGAGCAGCGTGCGCTGCGAGTAGCCCGTCGGATCCGGCTCGGTGATGTGCTCGCCGACGTTGTTGAACGCGTAGTTGAAGTAGTTGCAGACCGTGAGGTACGGCCCGACGAACCGGATGAGCGGCTGGACGATGTCGACGATGCGGGTGACGCCGCGCAGCGCGTAGATCGTCCGCGGGTCGCCGGCGAGCTCCTCGAGCGAGCCGAGCGTCTTCTGGAGCTCCTGGTTGATCTCCGGCGCGCGCTTGAGGACGGGAATGCCGGTCTTCAGCGCGCCGGAGATGCGCGGCAGCGTCCTCGGCATGACCTCGGTCGCGTCGCGCAGGGCACGGCTGAACGAGGCGAAGTCGCGGAGGAAGGGCCGCTGCACGCGGAAGGAGCGGATGCCGACGCGCATCGTGGGCGCGTTGTCGCGGATCGTCTGGCGCAGCCGGTTCGGGCGGCGCGACCACGCCTCGAACGTGTCGGCGCCGGCCTCGAACTGGTGCGCGTAGCGGTCGGCGATCGGCGCGATCGTGCGCGCCGCGTCGTTGAGCTCGGAGAAGAAGCGATCGAGGCGGTTGTCGTCCGACGCGAGCGTGCGGGCGACCGGCTCGAGGTTCGCGAGCAGGCGGGGGAGCCCGGCGATCGTCTGGTTGAGGCTCGAGCCGCGGCCGCTGAGCGCGCCGCCGAAGCCGCGGATGTTCTCGCGCACCGCGCTGCGGGTCTTGCGGTCGAAGACGCGGAACCAGTCGTCGAGCTCCACCGGGAACTCGACCTGCTCGGCGGGCAGCGTGTCGCCGTCCTCGAAGCTCTGCTTGGCCTTGCCGCGCGTGAGCTCGACGTACTTCAGGCCGAGCACCGAGCGTGGCCGCAGGTTGATCGTCGAGTCCTTCGGGATCTCGCCGGCGATGCGGTCGAGCTTCATGCGCGCTTCGGCGCCAACCGTGCCGTCGGGCAGGCGGACCGGCTTCATGTCGTCGACCACGCCGATGCGCGAGCCGCCCTCGCGGACGTCGTTGCCCGGCAGCAGGTTCGCGCCGTTGGCGACCTGGAACTTGATCGTCGTGGTCGGGACGAACGGCAGGCCCTGGTTCGCGTTGTAGGCCAGGAACACGGCGACGACCACGATGAGCGTCGTGACCGCGCCCACGAGCACGGGGTTGGCGACGATGGAGCTTCCGGCGCGGCTGCGCATCAGTTCCCCATCAGGAAGTCGAGGAGGTCTTCGGACTCGCGCGGGACCGAGGGCGCGGGCACCTTCGGCGCCTCGGGCGTCTGCGGCGCCGGCACGTTCGGGAGGTCGGGCTTGCCGCCGGGCAGCGCGTCCTCCAGGAGGTCGTCGAGCTTCGGGACGACGCCGCCGGCCGAGCCGCCGGGGCCGCCCGAACCGGAGTCCGAACCGTTGCCGTCCTTGCCGCCGGCATCGGATCCCTTGTCCTCACTGCCGCCGTCGTTCGAGTCGCCGTCGCGCTTGCGGGCGTCGTCCGACCCCTCGCCGTCGCGCGAGGCGCGCTGCGACGCGGAACCGGTCTTCGTGAAGTCCGGCTGGAGGATGCCCGGCTGCGAGTTGCCGAGCCAGGCGCGGCACTTGTCCGGGCTTCGGCCGCTCTTGATCATCTCGGCGTCCGTGTAGTTCGCGCAGTCGCGGTCGAGGAAGAGCGAGACCTTGAGGATGAAGCTGTTGGCGTCGAAGAGGTTGATCGCCTGCGACTGGCTGAAGAAGTACCGCAGGACGGACTCGAGTCCGGTGTAGCCGCCGTTCGGGCGCCCGGCGCGCGCGTCCTTCTCGACCGCGAAGCGCGGGTCGTCGATGTGCTCGAGCGAGATGGCGAGGTTGTTGGCGGCCTCGGGCAGGTCGTCGACGCCCTTGCGCAGCTCGGCGACCGGGGCGCGCGCGGCCTTGACCGCGCCGCGGCCGGTCCGCGCTGCGGCGGCGAGGGTGCGATTCGCCGGGCGCGATGCGTCCGCGAACGGCCCGAGCGTGTTGGCGAGGTCCTCGATGAAGGGCGCGGCGGTGTTGAGGTTGCGCAGCGCGGGGATCTGGGCGTCGGCCGTCTCCTCGAGGCGCCGCAGGGTCGGCGTGAGCTCGCCGAGGAAGCGCGGCAGCGTGTTCCACTGGGCGCGGATGCCGTCCTCTTCGCTGCCGGCGGCGGTCGCGGTGTCCTTCGCCTCCTCGACGAAGCGCGTGACGTCCTCGCGCTTGTTGGCCACCTCGAGCAGGACCTTGTCGGCGTTCTCGTAGAGGTTGCGGATCGTGCGCTTCTGGTCGGCCAGGATCGCCAGCAGCCTGTCGACCTGGCGCAGGGCCGGGACGGCGCGGCGGATCGTCTCGTTGAGGTCGTCGCCGCGCGAGGCGAGGCCGGCGCCGAACTCGGAGAGCAGGATCGAGAAGCGCTCGCGGTACGGGCGGCGCATGATGTTGTTGACGAGGTCGACGGGGACGGTGGTCTCGGTCTGCTCGACCGGGATCGTCGCGCCCTCCTTGAGCCGCTCGGGCTTGACGCCCGGGTTGCAGTCGATGAAGTACTCGCCGATGAGCGACTGCGGGCGCGTCTCGCACTTGACGTCCTTGCGGAGGTCGTCGAAGCCGGTCGCCGTGATCTCGAAGTCGACGAGCGCGCGCATGTCCTTCTTGTCGAGGCGAAGCGTCTTGACCTTGCCGGCGCGGACGCCGCCGATCTTCACGTCGGCGCCGTCGACGAGGCCGAACGCGTTGTCGAGCTCGACGGTGAAGTTCGTCGCGACCTTGTCGTCGTCGCCGTCGGCTCCGGTGCCGAAGACGGCGATCGCCGTGACGGCGGCGATGAGGAGCGCGAGGCCCGCGATGCGTCGGATCAGCGCCATCTAACGCCCCGGCGGGATCTGGGAGGGGTCGCAGTTGAAGTCCTTCGTCGGCTTCCACGGGTTCGACCCGTCCGCGGCCGGGCGCTCGGTGGCGCCGGGACAGCGGTTCGTCTGCATCTTGGCCGTCGGCTCGGCGGCGCGGACGTCGTCGCGCAGCTCCGGCGGGACGAGCTTGAGCTGGCCGCCGACCGCGGCGAACGCGTTGACCGAGGTCGCGACGCGGCTGGCCGAGCCGTTGGCGTCGTAGATGCCCGAGTGGCTGAAGTCGTCGAGCCAGGCGGTGAAGTCGACCGTGTAGGGGCGGAAGAAGGCGAAGTGGGGCGTCTGACCCTTGAGCGACTCCGTCGACTGCGCGAACGAGCCCGGGCGCTTCTTGCCGTTGCGCTCGACCTCGCGCACGGTGATGTCGCGCAGCGGCGGGACGGACTTGGCCAGCTCGATGAGGTCGTTGTCCTCGCCGGGGCTGCGGACGAGCGCCGACAGGTCGCGGACGGTGGGGACCGCCTCGCGGGCGAACGGGCGCAGCTCGCGCAGCACGGCGCGGAGCTTCGGCGTGACCGGCTTGCTCGCGTTGACGACGGGGTCGAGCTCGTCGAGTGTGCCGCGCAGGTCGACGAAGGTCGAGTTCGCGCGCCGCATGAACGGCGGGAGGCGCCGCAGCGATGTCTGGAGGTTGTCCTCCTCGCGGGCGATCGCGCCCGTGAACTGGGCGAGCTCGTCGACGAGGCGCGAGACGTCGTCCTTGCGGTCGGCCAGGTCGGTGACCAGGCGCGAGGAGTTCACGACGAACTCCTGGAGGACCTTGGAGTCGAAGTTCAGCTCGGCGAACAGGCGGCGGGCGGAGACGAGCGCCGGGTTGACGTACTGCCAGCCCGCGTTCTGGAGCTCGCCGTCGTCCCTCCACTGGTTGGCCTGGCCGCGGATGAAGCCCTTGAGGCCCTTGCGGGTCTCCGGGTCGAACAGGTTGAACAGCTGGTCGATCTCGACCGCCGAGGTCGTGTCGGAGGCGCCGATGACGGCGCCCTCCTTCAGCGGCTGGCCGCCGGCGGGCGGGATGCGCAGGTCGACGTAGCGGTTGGCCGAGCCGGACAGCGACGCGATCCGCAGCGTCGCCTGCGTGCCGCTGCGCAGCGGCACGATCCGCTTGTCGCTGATCGCCAGCGTCAGCTCGGCCTCGCCGTCGTCGGCGAGCTGGATGTCCTCGATCAGCCCGACCTTGCGGCCGCCGACCTGGACGAGGTTGCCCTTCACGACGTTCGTCGCGGCCTGGAAGCGGGCCTTGACGACGTAGCCGTCGTCGCGCCCGAGGAACACGAAGACGACGACGAGCACGGCAAGGACGATCGCTGCCAAGGCAGCGACCCTCCCGACCCAGCTCAGACCCGATTCTTCTTGTTTCTCCATGCCTCCGACGCGAGCAGCAGTGATGCGAGCGAGAACGGTAGGGGGAACGCAGGGATCGCGCGCCGCTTGCGGTCTTCGCGTGTTGAGACCTTATGAAGGCAGCGTGAACTGCTCGTCGCCGAGGGCGACGATCGTCGGCTCGTCCTGCCGCGCGGCGATGGCCAGCGGCAGGTCCGGGTCGGTGCTTCCGAAGAAGCCGAGGGCGACGCTGCGGCCCCCGAGCGCGCGGGCGAGCTCCTCGACGCACTCGGCCAGCGCGGGGAGCCCGCCGAGCGCGCCGGTGACCTTGCCGGAGATCGCGTCGACCTCGAACGGCGGCAGCTGCGGGACGTGGCGGAACTCGGGCTTGACGTCGACCTCGAGCTCCACGCCGTGCGGCAGGTGGACGGTCCGCTCGCCGTCGAAGACCTCGACGGGTGCTAGGCGACCGACGGTCACGAGGGCGGGAGGGGCGTCCTCCCCGCGGTCCACGACGCCCTGCGCCTCGAGCGCGCTCGTGGCGTGAAGGAACTCGCGCAGCGCGACGATGCTCGCGTCGAGCTCGCCGACCGTGAGCACGACGTCGATCGGTTCCTCCTCGCCGGCCATCTGGACGCAGGGTAGTGCGGTCGATCATCCGTCCAGGGGGGTGCGCGGACCTCGCTTCACGGGCACAACGACCTGCCATGAAGGTCCTCATCGTCGAAGACAGCGTCGGGCACGCCATGCTCGTCCGCGAGCTGCTCGAGGCCGCCGATCCTGGCGCGTTCGACGTGGTCGAGGCGCGCGACCTGTCCGAGGCCGTCGCGCGGCTGCTCGACGAGGGCGCCGACCTCGTGCTGCTGGACCTCGGTCTGCCGGACGCGTCGGGCATGCAGGCGCTCGAGCAGGTCCGCACCGCGGCGCTCGACGCGCCGGTGGTCGTGCTGAGCGGGCGCGACGACGACGACCTCGCCGTGGCGTGCGTCGAGGCGGGCGCCCAGGACTACCTGGTCAAGGGGACCGTCG
This sequence comes from uncultured Solirubrobacteraceae bacterium, assembly GCA_902806215.1. Taxonomy (GTDB): domain Bacteria; phylum Actinomycetota; class Thermoleophilia; order Solirubrobacterales; family Solirubrobacteraceae; genus CADCVT01. The sequence continues at coordinate 15,035 of CADCVT010000372.1, forward strand.
ACGGGCGCACGCTCGCCCGTGCGCTGCGCGCGGCCGACATGCGCGCGCGCCGCGAGAAGGCGCTCGCCCACGACGGGCTGCACGACGCGCTGACCGGGCTGCCGAACCGCACGCTGTTCGCCGACCGCCTGCGCCAGGCGCTCAACCGCCTCGGGCGCATGCAGACCTGCCTCGCGGTGATGTTCGTCGACCTCGACGGCTTCAAGGGCGTCAACGACAACCTCGGCCACGCCGCCGGCGACGCGCTCCTGCGAGAGGTCTCCATGCGCCTGCGCGAGGTCGTGCGCGGCGGCGACACCGCCGCGCGCACCGGCGGCGACGAGTTCGTCGTGCTGTGCGAGGACGTCACGGGGATCGAGGACGCCGAGGCGGTCGCCGAGCGGCTGCTGGCCGAGCTGCCGATCGGCGCCTCGCTCGGCGTCGCGCTCGCGGTCACCGGCGACGAGTGCCCCGAGACGCTCGTCCGCGACGCCGACGCCGCGATGTACGCGGTAAAGCGCCGCGGCGGCGGGGGCTTCGAGCTCGTCGGAGTCGACCGCGTGCGCGAGCTCGTCTAGCTCGTCTAGAAGGCGGCCGGGCCGTTGCGGTCGGTGAACGTGCCCGTCGGGCCGTCCGGCCCGACCTGCGCCATCTCCACCATCGCGTCGGTGCCCTCCTCGACGGTCTGGGGGCCGCTGTGGCCGTTGAAGTCGGTGGCGGTGTAGCCCGGGTCGACCGCGTTGACCCGCATCCCCGGCAGCGCCTTCGCGTACTGGGTCGTGAGCATGTTCACCGCGGCCTTCGACGACGCGTAGCCGAGCGAGGCGATCGTCGACTCGATCCGATCGGGGTCGGTCGTGCTCGCGATGGAGCCCATCCCGCTCGAGACGTTGACGATCACCGGGTTGCCGGAGCGCTCGAGCAGCGGCGTGAAGGCGTGCGTGACCCGCGCGATCCCCACGACGTTCGTGTCGAGGATCGCGGCGATCGCCGCAGGGCTGTCGTTCTCCAGCCCGTCGGGCGGGTACGCGATGCCGGCGTTGTTGACGAGGACGTCGAGGCCTCCGTTCGCGCCGACGTGCTCGGCGGCCGCCGCGACGCTCTCCTCGTCGCGGACGTCGAGGACGACGAACCGGGCCCCGAGTGCGTCAGCTGCCGCCTTCCCGCGATCCGCGTCGCGGGCCGCGACCCAGACGTCGTGTCCCTCGGCGACGAGCCGGCGGGCGGCCTCGTGGCCGAGGCCCTTGTTGGCGCCGGTGATGAGTGTGGTGGTCATGGTCTCGATGGTGGGCGCGGCCTGCCGCGGCGACAAGGGGACGGCGGAGCCTGGTACTCGCAGGGCGACGATGAGCGGCGCGCGGTGCGCCATCATGGATCGCATGGACCACGACGAGCTCGCCGGTTCGCTGCGGTCGTGGCGCGATCGACTCGATCCGGCCGACGCCGGACTGCCGGTGGGCCGGCGCCGGCGGGCGCCAGGGCTGCGCCGGCAGGAGCTCGCTCAGCTGGCCGGGCTGTCCGTCGACTACCTCGCGCGCCTCGAGCAGGGACGCGCCGCCAACCCGTCTCCGTCGGTGCTCGCGCCGCTCGCACGGGCGCTTCGTCTCAGCGACGCGGAGCGTTCGCACCTCTACCGCGCGGCAGGTCACACGCCGCCGGGCGACGGCGTCATCGACCGTCACCTGTCGCCGGGCGTGCAGCGGATCCTCGACCGGCTGGCCGACGTGCCGGTGCTGGTGGTCGACCCCTCGTGGCAGATCGTCGCGATCAATCCGCTGGCACAGGCGCTCCTCGGCGACACGTCCGAGCGGAACCAAGCGCGCGAGCTCTTCTCGGGTGGATCCTCGCGGCTCGTCCGCACCGAAGCCGAGCAGGCGGCGGTGGAGGCCGAGGTCGTCTCGGACCTGCGTGCCGCCATCGGCCGGTACGACCGCGACGAGGGCCTGCGGGCGCTGGTCGAGGAGCTGCGCGCGTCGAGCGCGCGGTTCGCCGAGCTGTGGGATCAGCACGCGGTCGCCCTGCGGGAGTCCGAGCGCAAGACGATCCAGCATCCGGAGGTCGGCCCGATCACCGTCGACTGCGACGTCCTCACCGTGCAGGGCAGCGACCTCCGCGTGGTCGTCTTCACCGCGGCCCCGGGGTCGTCCGACGCGAACGCGCTCGCGCTGCTCGAGACGATCGGCCTGCAGGCCTTCGCGTAGCCCGCGTCTAGGCGACGCGCCCGCTGACCGGGTTGCCGTCGGCGTCCCAGAGGCTGAGCCGGCCGGCGCCGTCGGGGTACTCGCCCATCGCCGCGCGGAAGCCGCCGCGACCGTCGTAGAGCTCGACCGTCGCGGGCCCCTCGGCTCGCCGGCCCACGCGGGCGCGCAGCCCGCCGTCGGCGCCCGACAGCTCGGCGCCCGTTCCGCCGTCGGGCCAGACGCCGAAGCCAGCGCGGTAGTCGGGGTCGGCGAGCTTGACGGACGCCGACCCGTCCTCGGGCTCGACGCGGACGGTCGCCCGAACCATCCCCTTGACGTCAGCGAGGTCGAGGGCGACCCCGCCGTCGGGAGCGACCCCGATCCGGGCCCGGACGTTCCCGTCAGCGTCGACGATCTCCAGCGAAGAGGTGCGAAGAGGCTCCATGCCTCCCGTACGGAGCTAGACGCCGGCTGTCTCGATCCGGCGGGCGACGATCTGGGCCCACTCGGCTCCCTCGTAGCGCTCGCGCAGGGCGGCGGCGCTCGCCTTGTGGTCGTAGGCGACCCGGCGGTGCTCGATCGTGTCGTCGTCGTGCAGGAGCGCGTAGGCCGCGCGGTGGTCGCCGTCGAGCGGGATGCCGACCGAGCCGGGGTTGACGAGCTCGATGCCGCTCGCGCTCGTGCGCTTGAACGGCACGTGCGTGTGGCCGAAGATCAGGCGGCGCTCGCCGACGCCCTCGAGCAGCTCCTCCTCGTCGGGCCCCGGCTCGCGCAGGAACGAGCGCACGTCGGACACGGGCGAGCCGTGCCAGCAGCGCGTGTCCTCGCGCAGCGGGATCGACTCGGGCAGGTTCGCGAGGTCGACGACCGTCGCGTCGCCGAGGATCGCCCGGTACTCGGGCATCGCCGCGTTCATCGGCTCCGGCGCGTCGTCGGGGTTCGCGCACCAGCGCTCGACGTTGCCGCGCAGCCAGTGCGAGTGCTCGAGCTCGCGCAGGACGCCGATCGTCTCGGCCGGCCACGCGCCGAACACGGCGAGGTCGCCGCCGATGATCCACTCGTCCGGGTCGAGCTCGCGCGCGTCGGTCAGGACGGCCTCGAGTGCAGGCAGGTTCCCGTGTATGTCGTACAGGAGCGCGATCATCAAAGTACCGTCGGCCGAAGGTCCGGGCTTGCGAGGACCATAGGACGAAATCATGATCACTGCTGTTGGGCCGGTCCTCACGCTGAGACACCCAGAGCCGCGGGATGCCGCGGCGCTGTTCCGTCACGCGTCGGACCCGCTCATCTCACGCTGGTTCTCGTGGCGCTACGAGAGCGAGGAGGACCCGAAGCGCTGGATCGCGAGCCGGCCGGCGGCGCGCGAGGCGGGGGAGTGGCTCGAATGGGTCGTCGAGCATCCCGAGCACGGCGTGGTCGGCATGACCGGCCTCTCGGAGCCGAACCTGCGCGACCGGCGGACCGTCATGGGCTCCTGGCTCGGGCAGGCGGTGTGGGGGACCGGCGTGAACGTCGAGTCCAAGGCGCTGCTCACGCGGATGGCGTTCGAGCACTGCGGCTTCGAGCGCGTCGGCGCGTACGCGAGCATCGAGAACCCACGGTCGCAGCGCGCGCTCGAGAAGCTCGGCTGGCAGCGCGAGGGCACGCTGCGCGCCTACCACCGCCACGGCGACCTCGCCCGCGACGTGCACCTGTACTCGCTGCTGCGCGACGAGTGGGCCGACGGTCCGCTCGCGCAGATCGAGGCGCGCGTCGAGGGAGCCCCTCCCGCGGCGTTCGCCGCGGGCTGACCCTCAGACCCCGTCGTGCCGGCGCAGCGCGCGCCCTGCGCGCGAGACGGCGCCGTCGGCCCGGCGCTCCTCGAGCGCGCGCAGGCGCGCGAGGGCCCGGTCACGCTCGGCTCCGATGTCGGCGAGCTGCGCGCGGAAGTTCGCCTCCCGCTCCTCCAGATGCTCGCGGAACGACGCGTCCTGGCGCTCGAGGTGCTCGCGGAAGCCGGCGTCCTGTCGCTCGAGCTCGGCGAGGGCGGCCTCGCGTTCGGCGACGCGCGCGGCCTCGACCTCGCGCGTCACGTCCTCGACGAGAGCGTCGGCGAAGACCTCGAGCACGGTGACCTGCGCTCCGAGCAGGCGCTCCGCAAGCTGCTCGGGCGGACCCTCGGTCAGCGGGCGCTCCGCGCGCAACGACACGACGGCCGCCCCGGGCCGGCCGGCGCGCTCGGCCGCCTGGGCCACCGCGACCGCGACCCCGGCCGGGTCTGCCTCCCACGCCGGGCGGTCGTCCTGGCGCTCCACGTGGTCGGCGAGCGAGGCCTCCCACTTCGCCGCGAAACGCGCCCGGCCGCGCTCGACGAGGAACCGCTGGTAGCGGAAGCTCCTCGTCGTCCCGCCGCCCTCGCGCACCATCGCGTTCTTGCGGTGGGTAACGACCGACCGCGGCACGCTGACGACCCTGCGACCGAGCGCCCAGCACGCCGTCGCGAGATCGACGTCGACGTACATCGCCGGGAAGGACCGCTCGTCGAATCCCCCCGCCTCCTCCCACACGGCGCGGTCGACGAGCATCGCGGCGCTGCTGCACGTGTCGACCGGATACGGCTCGGTGCGCGCCATGACCTCGGGCGCCGTGGTCGCGTCGAGCTGCGTCATCGCGCCGTCGCGCCAGATGACCCAGCCCCCGTTCTCGATGCCGCCGTCGGGGAGCAGCAGCCGGCTGCCGGAGATGGCCGCGCCCGACGACACCGCCTCGACGAGCGGCGCGAGCCATCCGTGGCGCGGCTCGGCGTCCTCGTGCAGCAGCGCGACCATCGGCGTCCGAGCCCGGTCGAATCCCAGGTTCCAGCCAGCAGCCGTCCCGGTGTTCGCCGGCGGGGAGACGGCCACGACGTCCGGGTCGATCGACGTCGCCAGCTCCACGAGACGGCCCCCGCCGTCGTTCGCGACGACGATCGTCTCGGTCGGGATCGACGGATCGGCCGCCGCCGCGATGGCGCGCAGACAGGGGCCGACCAGCTCCTCGCGGGTGCCGAGCACGACGATCGAGACCAGATGGTTGACATCGGACACCTTTCGGCGGATAGCGTAGGCCGGTGACCGCGCCGGCTGACGATCCCACTCGTATCGCCCTCGTCGGCGCGGGGCGTTGGGGAGCCAACATCCTGCGCGACCTGCGACTGCTCGGGTGCGAGGTGCCGGTGGTCGCGCGATCAGCCGCCAGCGTCGAGCGCGCCAGGACAGGCGGCGCCGCCACGGTCGTCGACGCGATCGACCGCCTTCCCGCGGTCCATGGCACCGTCGTGGCGACGCCCACGGTCACCCACGCCGCCGTCGTGCGCGAGGTCGCCGCGGCGACGACCGGCCCGATCTACGTCGAGAAGCCGCTCAGCGATGACGCCGACGAGGCCGACGCGCTGGCCGCCGAGCTCGGCGACCGCCTGTTCGTCATGGACAAGTGGCGCTACCACGCCGGCGTGCTGGAGCTCGCACGGATCGCGCGGGAGGGCGAGCTCGGCGCCGTGACCTCGATCCACTCGCGCCGCGTCACCCTCGGCCACCGCTACGCGGACGTGGACACCGCCTGGATCCACATGCCGCACGACCTCGCGATCGCACTGGAGATCCTCGGCGAGCTGCCGCCTGCCCGCTCGGCGACCGAGGAGCGCATGAACGGCGAGCGCGTCGGCCTGTTCGCCGCGCTCGGCGACGGGCCGGTGGTGACGCTCGAGGTCTCCGCGGTCGCGCCCGCGCACCGCCGCGAGCTGCGCATGGTCTGCGAGGAGGGCGTGGCGATGCTCGACGGCGGATGGGCCGACGAGCTGTTGATCGTCCGTGACGTCGCCGGGACCCCGGAGCCCGAGCGCCGCCCCGTCCCCGGGGAGCTGCCGCTGCTCGCCGAGCTGCGGGCGTTCGTCGCGCACGCCCGCGATCCCGAGGCGCCAGCGCCGCACTCGAGCGCCGCCGCCGCGGCCTTGATCGTCCGGCGGCTCGACGAGCTCGGCGCGCTGGCCCGGTCGGCGGGGGCGGTGCCGCGATGAGCCGCCGGCTGCCCGAGGGCGTCCGCGTGCGCGAGCTCAACCCGCACCGCGACGACCGCGGCTCCTTCACCGAGCTGCACCGGCTCGAGTGGGACACCGAGATCGAGCCCGTCCAGTGGAACGCCGTGCGGACGAACGCCGAGGTGCTGCGCGGCGTCCACGTCCACCCGACCCACGACGACTACCTCATCGTCTTCGGCGGCCACGCATCGGTCGGCCTGGCGGACCTGCGCGAGGGCGCGCCCGCCGATCGCAGCGCGTGCGTCGTCACGGTCGACAGCGAGGCGCCGGTCGGCCTGACGATCCCGAACGGCGTGGCACACGGGTTCTACTTCCACGAGCCGTCGCTGCACATCTACGCGGTCTCGCACTACTGGAACGTCGCCGACGAGCTCGGCTGCCATTGGGCCGACCTCGAGCTCGGGATCCCGTGGCCGCAGGGCGAGGCGCACGTCTCGCCGCGCGACGAGGCGCTGGCGGCCCTGGCCGACCTGCTCGACGAGCTCGAGCGGCGCCGCGTGCGCGTCTAGCCGCCGAGCTCGGCGATCCGCGCGACGAGGTGCTCGCGATCGCTCGCGAGCTCGTCGAGCTGCGCGCGGAACGACCGATCCTTCCGGGCGAGCTCCTCGCTGACCGCCTGCTCGTGGGCGGCGAGGCGCGCGCGGAAGCCCGCGTCGTTGCGTGCGAGCTCGGCGTGCGCCGCCTCGCGTTCGCGCTCGAGCTCGACCACGTGCCACGTCCTCAGCCAGTCGGCGAACTCCCGCTGCACGGCGACCTCCGCACGCACGAGGCGGACCTCCAGGCCCTCCGGCGGGCCGCCGGTCAGCGACCGGTCGGCCGCCGGCGCCGGCGCCGGACCGGGCGGACGGCGTCCGTCGCACGCGCCGACGACGTCGGCCTGCGAGGGCGGCCCCTGGGGACGAGCGGGGCGCTCGGCCAGCGCCGACGACCACTTCGCAGCGAACCGCACGAGGTTCCGTTCGGCCAGGAACTGCTTGAACAGCAGGCTCGTCGAGACGCCTCCCTCGGGACGCACCATCGCGTTGCTGTGGTGGACGACGGCCGACCCGGGATCGACCATGACGAGCCGTCCGTGCCGCCACGCCGCGAGCGCCAGGTCGGCGTCGCCGTACATCGCCGGGAAGAACCGCTCGTCGAAGCCGCCGATGGCGGCCCACAGGTCGCGCTCGACGAGCGTGCAGGCCGTACCGTAGTCGACGGAGTACGGCTCGCTGCGGGCCATGATCTGCGGCGCGGACTCGTCGTCGATCTCGCTGACGGTGCCGTCCTTCCACAGCACGAAGCCGCCGCTGCGACCGCCCGGCGCCAGCAGGGTGCTGCTGACGACGCCGGGCCGTTCGGGACGCCGGCTCGTGCGCAGGAGCGACCGCAGCCACCCCGGCCGGGGCTCGGTGTCCTCGTGCAGCCAGAGCAGCCACGGCGCCCGCGCGCGCTCGAAGCCGAGGTTCCAGCCCACCATCGTGCCCGTGTTGGCGGGTGGAGCGAGGACCGTTGCCTCCGGGGCCACGCGCTGCACGAGCGAGCACAGGCCGTCGCCCTCCGCGTTGGCCACCACGATGGTCTCCGTCGCGATCTCAGGGGCGGCGGTCGCGGCGAGCGCCCGCAGGCAGCGGGTCGTGTGGTCCTCGCGCGTGGCGAGGATCACGATCGAGACCGACGGCGGGCCCGGCATCGCGGCTAGCTGCGCCGTGCGTCCCAGCTGAAGCCGCGGACCGCGAGTGCCGCTCCCGCGACGGCCCACAGCCCGATCACGACGAGGTCGGACCAGTGCGACGCGCCGGTGACCATCGCGCCGGAGAGCCCGTCGATGAGGTGCGTCAGCGGCAGCGCCTCGGCGATGTCGCGCAGGAACGCGGGCGACTCGCCGGCGTCGTAGAAGACGCCGCTGATCGCGATGAGCGGCAGGAACGCAGCGTTGACGTACGCGGGCGCGGAGTCGAAGTTCGGGATCACGTGGGCGAGCGCCGCGCCGAGCAGGGCGAAGCACGTCACGCCGGCGACGGCGAAGACGGTCAGCGCGAGCGGGTCGTCGGGCCAGCCGATGCCGAACAGGAAGCGCCCGGCGAGGATCACGATCCCCAGCTGGATCGCGGCGTTGGTGATCGCGTGCGCGGCGAGCGCGCCGAGGTAGGACCCGGCCGGCATCGGCGTGCCGCGCAGGCGCTTGAGCACGCCCTGCTCGCGCAGGAACACGAGGTTGTGGGCGAGCGCCACGAACGTCGCCGACACCACGCTCATCCCGGCGATGCCGGGCACGAGCACGTCGAGGTCCTCCTGCGACCCGGCGTAGATCGCCCCGAACAGCCCCAGGAACAGCAGCGGCAGGACGAAGTTGAAGAACGCCGCGCTCGGATTGCGCCAGAACATCCGGCGCTCCAAGCGGTACTGCCGCCACGCGATCGCCACCGCCTCGCTCACGACTCGGCCTCCACCGCGACGAGCTCGAGGTAGACGTCCTCGAGCGACGGGCGCGACACGGACAGGCTCTCGAGCTGCTGCCCGTGGGCGAGCGCCTCCGACGTCAGCTGGTGCAGGAGGGCCGTCGGGTTCTCGGTCTCGCGCGCGACGAGCTCGCCGTCGCGGTCGCGCCAGGTCACCCTGTACCGCGCGCCGCCGTTGTCGAGCTCGGCCGGCGCGCCGGTGGCGAGGATCCGCCCGTCCTTGACGATCGCCACGCGGTCGCACAGCGCCTGCGCCTCGTCGAGGTAGTGCGTGGTCAGCAGGACGGTCTTGCCGAGGTCGGCCAGCGACCGGATCGTCCCCCAGGCCGCCCGG